>JAYSPU010000138.1:0-8841 GCA_043721935.1 Bacteroidota bacterium
CACTTTCCAGCGTTCTTAAACTTGTTGTTCCTATTGCAACGATTCGTGATTTATTTTCTTTGGCAGATTGAATTTTTTTCAATGTTTCCAGTTCAATATAAAATCGTTCTTCATGCATGTAATGATCAAGCATTTTCTCTGCTTTAACCGGTTTAAAAGTTCCGGCTCCAACATGCAAGGTGAGACGTAAGGTTTGAATTTTTTTCCGGTTCAGATTATATAAAACCTGTGGAGTAAAATGCAAGCCAGCTGTTGGAGCTGCAACAGAACCGTCAAATGTTGCATAGACAGTTTGATATCTTTCAACATCAATAACCTCTGTTTCCCGATTAATGTACGGTGGTAAAGGTGTTCTTCCGATATGTTCGATAACATCAGAGAATGGACATGAAGCATTCCATTCAAAGCGAACGATATAGTAATCTTCTTTTTGGTCTTCTATCCATGCTTTTACTGTAATGGTTGAGTCAGCCAATTGAAATTGGATAGATTGATTTACACCATGCTTCCATTTTTTTGCATGTCCTATCAATACTTTCCATCTCGATTGACCTTCCTGTTGAAAAGCAAGAGCCGGATCTGAAAAATCTAATGGTTCAAGGCAAAAAATTTCAATTGGTTTTCCTGAAGGTTGAGGAAAAAGCATCCTTGCCCGAATGACCTTGGTGTCATTGAAAACAAGTACATCTCCACTTGACAAATGATCGGGAAGTGTTTCAAAAACAGTTTCCTGAATTATCCCTTCTTTGTAGATCAAGAGTTTAGATTGATCTCTCTTTTCAACAGGATAAATTGCAATCCGATCATCCGGCAATTCGTACGTAAAATCTTTAATGGATAATTCCTTCGCTTTCATTCAAGTCAAATAGGCTGCAAAAGTAGCATTTATGGTAATATTCAACTGACACGTAGAAGTGTGAGATACTGCCAAGGTTTTTATTTCTGTTTTTTCATCATTCTGTCGTTCATAAATATTCATATTAAAACCTGCTAAGAAGAGGCAATCTTCCTGTAAATCCGCTTATCTTTGCCCTTCAGATCAATAAAGACGGCAGCTTGGCACTAATAAAATCAATTTCCGGAATTCGAGGAACAATTGGAGGAAAACCGGGAGAAGGTTTGTCACCGGTGGATATAGTAAAATATACCGCTGCATACGGCACTTGGCTTATTTCCACGTTGGACAAAAGCAAAAAACCGGTGGTTGCAATTGGCAGAGATGCCAGAATATCGGGTGAAATGGTTCAGAATCTTGTTGCCGGAACATTAAAAGGTTTGGGAATCGATGTCATTTACCTGGGACTTTCTACGACACCTACAGTTGAAATTGCCGTAACTGAACTTCATGCAGATGGTGGAATTATCATCACCGCCAGCCATAATCCGAAACAATGGAATGCATTGAAATTGTTGAATGGCAAAGGCGAATTTATTTCTGCTGAAGATGGTGCTGAGGTGTTGAATATTGCCAACGAAGAGCGTTTCAATTTTGCTGATGTAAATAAGCTTGGCAAATACACCACAGAACCCAATTTTCATTTAAAGCACATTGAGAAAATACTTGCACTTCCTTTGGTGGATGTAAAAGCCATTAAAGCGAAGAACTTCAGAATTGTAATTGATTGTGTCAATTCAACAGGTGGTATTGTTGTTCCTGCTTTGCTAAAAGCATTGGGTGTTGAAGACATTATAGAATTGTATTGTGAACCAAATGGTCAGTTTCCACATAATCCGGAACCGTTACCGGAACATTTGGGTGATATTTCTAAAGAAGTGGAAAAGAAAAAAGCACATCTTGGAATTGTTGTGGATCCTGATGTCGATCGACTTGCATTGGTGTGTGAAGATGGAGAAATGTTTGGGGAAGAGTATACACTTGTTGCCGTTGCCGATTATGTCTTAAAAAATAAAAAAGGAAATACCGTTTCTAATTTATCTTCAACTCGTGCTTTACGTGATGTAACTGAAAAAGCCGGTGGAAAATATTTCGCCTCTGCAGTTGGCGAAGTGAATGTAGTGGAAGCCATGAAAAAAAATCATGCGGTTATCGGAGGTGAAGGAAACGGTGGAATTATTTATCCGGAATTACATTATGGCCGTGATGCTTTAGTTGGGATCGCTTTATTCCTAACGCATCTTGCAAAATTTGGAAAAAACATTTCCTTGCTAAGATCAACCTATCCGAATTATTATATTTCAAAAAATAAAATTGAACTGACACCTGATATCAATGTTGACTTGGTATTGGAAGGAATAAAAAACAAATACAATCGCCAGCCTGTCAATACCATCGATGGTGTAAAAATTGAATTTGATCGTGAATGGGTTCACCTGCGAAAAAGTAATACCGAGCCTATCATTCGCATCTATGCGGAAAGTCAATCTCAAACTACTGCAAAAAATTTAGCTGAAAAAATTATCTTTGATATCAAGGATTTAATCAGCGAAAAACTTGTGAAATAAATCTTCAACCGTATGAATGTGTATTTAGATAATGCTGCAACAACTCCAATGGATCCGGAAGTCATCGATGCAATGGTGAAGGTCATGCAAAATCAATTTGGAAATCCGTCGTCCATTCATTCTTATGGCCGGAATGTAAAAGCGGCTATTGAAGTTGCTCGAAAAAATGTGGCTCGTTTGATCAATGCTTCACCTTCTGAAGTGTTTTTTACCAGTGGCGGAACAGAAGCAAATAACACAGCTCTTTTTTGTACAGTCCGGGATCTTGGAATTAAACATGTCATCAGTTCTCCGGTTGAACATCATGCTGTTTTACATACGCTGCAGGAATTGGTAAAAGAAGGAAAAATCCTTTTGAGTTTAGTGAATCTTACCGGTGAAGGTCATGTCGACTTAAATCACCTCGAAGAATTGTTAAAGTCCAATGATAGAAGTCTGGTTAGTCTGATGCACGGAAACAATGAGCTTGGTAATTTATTGCCAATTGATAAAGTGACTGCAATTTGTCAACAATACGATTCAATTTTTCATACTGATACAGTGCAAACGATGGCGCATTATCCATTCGATGTGCAAAAAACAAAGGTTGATTTTTTAACCTGTGCTGCACATAAGTTTCATGGACCAAAAGGTGTTGGGTTTTTATACATCAACAGCCGGATTCGTATTCATCCGTTTATTTTCGGAGGAGCGCAAGAGCGAAATATGAGAGGTGGAACTGAGAATGTTTATGGAATCATTGGTTTGTCTAAAGCTATGGAAATTGCATATCGTGACCTGGATGCTCATCAAAATCAAATTCTGTCTCTTAAAAAAGTCATGATTGATAAGCTTCGTGCAAATATTCCCGGAGTTAAGTTTAACGGAGATACATTGAATGACAGTCTGTACACTGTATTAAGTGTTTGTTTTCCGCCTCATGAAAATACAGAAATGCTTTTATTCAATTTGGATATAGCCGGAATTGCCTGCAGTGGTGGTAGTGCCTGTTCTTCCGGAAGCGATGCAGGATCACATGTTTTGAAAGCACTCTACGGAACCGAAGAACGTCCATCTGTACGTTTCTCTTTTAGTAAATACAGCACTCTTCAGGAAGTAGACCTGGTCGTTGAAAAACTGAAAGAGCTTTTTGCTGTTAGCGTTTAATCGGCAGTCTGACTAGAGTGAACAGTTTACTGTTACAGTATACAGTGAACTGAAGACAATCTGGATTGTAATTTCTTAGTTCCTAGCTTAATTCAGTGTACTGTTTACAGTAACTGTCAGTATACAGTTTAAAGCTACATAGCTGCAATCCGATCCAACACCGTCTCAATCATGGCATTCATCGTTTCTTCTCCTTTATGGGTGTGTTCGTTTGAAATCCGATTGGCAACGATTGCATTAATTGAACAACATTGGTGGCCAAGTATTTTAGCAAGACCGTACATAGCACCGGTTTCCATTTCAAAGTTTGTAATCCGGTTTCCGGAAAAATTAAAACTGTGAAGAGTTTGAATGAAATTTGGACGTGCAAGTTCATATCGTAAAATGCGTCCTTGTGGTGCATAAAATCCTGAACAACTAGCTGTGATTCCTTTGTACATATCCTTGGACAATGCTGATTCTAAGGAGTCAGAACAACGGGCCAGATAGGGTAGACTCAATATCCCTTCGTTTGGGTAATGAATGCGAAATGCTTCTACAATTGATTTTTCTTCAGCGTCATTCTGCCATTTGTAAAAATTCAAAAGGCCGTCCAATCCAAGTCCGAATTTGGAAAAGACATAACTATCAACAGGAATATCACCTTGTAGTGAACCTGAAGTGCCGATTCTTATCAGATTCAGAGACTTCAGATTTTCTTTTATCGTTCTTTTTTCAAGATCGATGTTAACAAGTGCATCTAGCTCATTGTACACAATGTCTATATTGTCAGTTCCGATTCCGGTCGATAAAACGGTGATCCTTTTACCTTTATAGACTCCCGTGTGGGTAACAAATTCACGCTTTTGTTTTTTTACTTCGATCGTATTAAAAAATTTACTGACCATGCTGACACGATCCGGATCACCTACGTTTATTACGGTATCAGCCAATTCATGCGGAAGTAAGTTCAAATGATAGACACTATTATCACTATTGAGGATAAGTTCTGATTCAGGTATTTTGTTCATGTAGATCAATAAATTAAATTTGCTCACAATAATAACATATTTTTGACTTATGGCGGTTTTGAAAAATCACATTCTGGTTCCCATCGACTTTTCTGATCAATCGATGATTGCATTAGGACAATCCTATAATCTAGCCAGACTAACAATGGCCGATCTCACATTAATCAATGTAATCGACGATTCGTATCATCTGCCTTTCTTTTCTAAAAAGGAAGATAAGACAATGGGAAAAAAGATTCAAAAAGCATTGGAAAAACTGGCTGAAGACACAGCAAAGGAGTCCGGAATCCGAGTTAACATATTGGTTTCGAATGGTAAAGTATATGAAGAGATTTCTAAAGCGGCCAAAAAGCTGAAGTGCTCATTCATAATAATGGGTACAAATGGCAGCGTTGGATTGAAAAAATTCATCGGCTCCAATGCTTTGCGGGTGATTCGTGAAGCACCTTGTCCGGTTATTACGATAAAAGGGAAAAAACACCGCCCGGGATGTAAGAATATTGTGCTGCCATTGGATCTGTCAAAAGAGACGAAAGAAAAGGTAAATAAAGCAATGGAAATTGCCGTTCTATTTGGCTCTACGATTCATCTGGTTTCAATATTAACAACGGATGACGAATTCATCGTTAATAAATTGAAGCGACAAATGCATCAAGTGCATGATCATATTCGGGAACATAACATATCTTGTTCCGTAGAATTTATTCATGGGGATGATGTGTCGGAAGATGTTGTTAGCTATGCAAAAAAAATAAAAGCTGATTTAATTATGATCATGACACAGGAGGAAGCGAATTGGACGGATATCATGTTTATTAGTTCTTCTGCACAGCAAATAATAAATTCCTCTGAAGTCCCTGTCGTAAGTATTCGCCCCAAAGAGAGAAAAGCCAGTTCGATATCCGTTTTTGAATATTAAATATCTCCCGCTATGAGCAAAAAATTTGAAATAAGAAAGATTCTGATTCCGTATGATTTTTCTGAAACTGCCGACCTCGCACTGGAACATGCTAAGTTCATGGCAAAGTTGCACAAGGCAGATATCCATCTGTTGCATGTAATCGAATCTTATTCTTTTACCTCTGCTATCAGTCATGCTTTTGGCAAATCACAATCTGAATTCGAAGAAAAAATAGAGTCATCTGCAAATGAACGTTTGCAAGTATTGGCTGATTCACTTCATCATGACAGTGGAATGGGAGTTACCTTCAGAACTGAAGTAGGGAAAATTTATAAAAAAATTGTAACGGTGGCTGAAGATATGTCAATTGACGTAATCATCATGGGAACCCATGGTGTCAGTGGATTTCAGGAATTTTTGGTAGGAAGCAACACATATAAAGTGGTAATGGCTGCTCCATGTCCTGTTATTTCTGTACAGACTAATGCTAAAAAAGTAGGATTCAAAAATATCGTGCTTCCGATCGATAATTCGCAATCTTCCAGACAAAAAGTAAAGCACGCTGTTGAATTGGCTAAACATTATAATTCAGTGGTGCACATTACCGGATTGATGACCATGTCTGATGTTGAACTACAACGAAAATTTGAAGTAAAGATTCATCAGGTTCAGAACTATCTTGAAAAACATGAAATTGTTCACACAGCGAAAATTTTCAAAACAGAAAATACAGCTAACACTACAATGGAATATGCAACACAAATTAATTGCGACTTGATCATCATGATGACTGATCAGGTTGGATCGAGCTTATTCATTGGTAACTATGCACAACAAATAATTAATCACAGTAAAATTCCGGTAATGTCTATCCGACCGGAGGAAGGTGATCCGGGTTCTATTTCATTAGGCTACTAAAAAAACTGATTTTTAAAAAGACGGTTCATGGTTTTATTCAATGAATCGTCATTTTATTTTATAAGTTGATGGAATGCCCGAGTTTGTCTCTCTTTGTTTCCAGGTACGATCGGTTGTGTTGATTGGCATCAATTTGTATTGGAACAGATTCGATGATCTCTAATCCATAGCCGATAAGTCCGGCTCTTTTTTTCGGATTGTTCGACATCAATTTCATTTTAGAAATATTCAGGTCACGTAAAATCTGAGCTCCGACTCCGTAGTCGCGTTCATCACTTTGAAAACCTAGCTCCAAATTCGCTTCTACAGTATCTCTTCCCATTTCCTGAAGTTTATAGGCTTTGAGTTTGTTTAACAAACCAATTCCTCGTCCTTCCTGATTCATGTAGACAATAACACCTTTGCCCGCTTTTTCAATCATGTCCATTGCTGCATGTAATTGAGGCCCGCAATCGCAACGACAACTTCCAAATATATCGCCTGTCAGACATGATGAATGTACTCTGACGAGAATTGCTTCATCTTTTTCCCAGGTACCTTTCACTAATGCAAGGTGTTCCTGACCTGTATTAATTTGCTTATAGGCATAAAGTTGAAAGTCGCCGTGAATAGTAGGAAGTTGGACATTCACTTCCCGTTCAATGAGACTTTCTTTTTCCAGTCGATATTTAATGAGGTCTTCAATTGAGATAATAGACAATTGAAATCGTTCAGCAATTTTTATCAAATCGGGTAAGCGAGCCATTGAACCATCTTCATTCATGATTTCTACTAATGTTCCTGCCGGGTAAGCTCCTGCTAATCGTGCAAGGTCAACAGTTGCTTCAGTATGTCCTGTTCGTCTTAAAACACCACCTCTTTTTGCTCGTAAAGGAAATATATGTCCCGGTCTGCCAAGTTCATTTGGATTCGTTTCAGGATTGATTAACGCACGAATCGTCTTGGAACGATCAGAAACTGAAATTCCTGTGGTAGTTCCATTTCCAATCAAATCGACTGAAACGGTAAACTGAGTTTCATGCGAAGATGTGTTTCTGCTTACCATCAATGGCAATTGTAATTCTTCACATCGTTCTGCGGTCAAAGCAACGCAAATGAGTCCGCGGCCATGTGTGGCCATGAAATTCACAACCTCAGGAGTCGAGTTCTCCGCAGTGGTGATAAAATCTCCTTCGTTTTCACGATTCGCATCGTCAACTACGATGATTACTTTTCCGTTTTTCAGGTCATCAATGGCCTGCTCAATTGTATTTAGCTTGAACATATTTTTTATCTGCTTTCAAAGGTACTAATCCGCCCCGATTATCTAGCTCTTTTAGGCCTGATCAGTTTGTTCCTTACACGAATCAAATACAATCCACTTGTTTTTTTTGTTCAAAAAAGTGTGATTTACTTAATTTTCAGCTTTTAAAAGCACAATGTATTTCAGTTGTAAGGTTTGTCTGAAAATCCGAAAGCGCCTCCTCCCCGTAGATTGTATACTTGTAGAGTAACGAACCAGGAATATTGCATATGGTTTAACCCCAACCCCGTAAGGTTGATATCAAAGCCCGCCGAACCCCGTAAGGTTCGCGGGCTTTGTAGATTTAGACAATTTAGGAGAATAACCTAAGCGAAATTGGTTTGATAAAAAGAAGTCAGCTTTTCACCAATTGCATGATTAGAATATTTTTCTTTCGCCAGTAATCTTCCGTTGATTCCAATTGATTTACAGAAAGTAGAATCATTCAGACACTGTGAAATGGTTTTCAAAAATTCCTCGGGTGTATCAGCGATTAAAATATTTTTTCCGGGAGTACATTCAATTCCTTCAGCTCCGATGGTCGTGGAAATTATCGTTCGGCCAAGTGCTAATCCCTGAATAATTTTTACACGCATTCCACTACCTGATCTCAAAGGCACAATCATTAGTTGATGCTTTAACATGTAGTCATTTGCATTTTCAATGCGGCCTTCACAAATTACATTCGGATGATTCGCTTCTTTAATTGATTCCGGAAAATTTCTCCCGGCCAGGTACAATTTCAAATCAGGGAAAAGGAGGTGAATGTCTTTCCAGCACGAAGAAAGAAACCACTCAATTCCTTCAATGTTTGGCAACCAATCCATCGAGCCTAGATGAAATAAATCCAATTTAGATTGACCGGATTCAGGAATAGGGTAATCATTTAAATCAATGCCAAGCGGTATCGTCAACAGTGGCTTCCGGAATCCTAATTGCCTGAACATTGCTTCATCAACTTCTGTAATCGGTACAAGTCCGTCAATATTTTTTAATATGTTTAGTTCGTATTTTTTTAAGCGACGAGTTAACAGCTCAAGGTATTTGCGCTTTGGAAAACTAATTTCAGTTTTTGATAATCGCTCCCAAATAATATATTCAACATTGTGAGCACGTAAAAT
>JAYSPU010000139.1:0-3388 GCA_043721935.1 Bacteroidota bacterium
TTGTTTACAACTATACGCCAGGTGATCGAGCCATTCATTGGTGCCGTTTTGCAATGGAAGATCATATAAAACCTGTCCGGTATAAATATTAATAGCCGCAAGATTTCTACTTTGGATGTAGTACTCGCCGAGGTAGGGGTCAAAAGACGCTTTGCATCCTATGCCAATACCGACAGTTGGGATGATTGGGAATAAATCGGAAAGGGTTCCTGTAGCAGGATCAAACTTAGCTAATACCTGATCGAATGTTGCCATATTACCTTTTATCCCATAAATAAATCCATCGGCTGGATTAAATACCGTATGAATAAAATAATTCGGATTTATTCCATAGAATGTATAAGTCGTATCTATTCGATTATTTACAACATCAAACACTGACAACTGTTGGCCCAGTACCAGAAAATATTTTTGATTAACCCTATCAAAGCATGAACTAAAATTTGTTGTATAATAATTAAAAGGAATATTGGTTAGGATATTTATTGAATCATTATTACAATCAATTTTAACTAATTTAAAAGTACGTCCATAATTTTTTATTCCAAATAAAATATTCAACCCTTGACCATTTACAGTGATGATAGAGCTAAATAAAAACAAAAACACCTTAAGCATTACTTTCATTTGGTCACTTTTGAAATTCTTGGAGTTGTCTGTTTTAGAAAATAAAAGTAAGTATCTCTTTCATTGAAGTCAACTAGTTTTGTCTTGATTGCCTCTCCTCTTTCATCCGAAACCAAAGATGGAATAAAGTTGATTTCTTGCATTCGAGATTGCGCTGGACTGTAATTCGTATTAGTCCGCGGAAATAAGCTATCACAAACTGAACCCGGTTCCTCAGCTAAAAAATAATTAGGAAAATTCGGTATCGTAAAGCCATTGATACTTGGCAATACTAATCCGTGTTGATGCAAATTACAAGCAATACCTAACGAATTGGGATTATTGATTACACTCATCAACCGAGTGGTATTTCCGGTATTGATATATATTTTACCATCGTTAGCCAATTGTGCCAGATAATAAAAAGTCAAACCTAGTTGAGTTGGATCGCTATATCCATCAAACCTATCTAATAATGTCTTGCTTGAATCCAGTGATGAGGCACTAAGATTATATTGATATAAAAAATTAGTTGAAGAAATATATAGCATTTGAGAATTAGGAGAAATAGCAGTTCCGCGTGCACCTTGAGAGTCCGGCAAATAAACCGAAATGCTATTGCTAAATAATCCTGCACAACGATCAAAATCCATAACATCAAATGTATCTCTTGCCATCACAGAGACAAACTTGCTTCCATCAGGCGAAAAACAACTTTGCCATATCCAATCATTAGGTGCGATGGAATATCCAATGTCTTGTGCAAACGGACCCTGCAGCCCTGATGGTGTTAGTAAAAACTTATAATACCGACGGCCTTTACTTTTATGAAAAACCATCCACCAATCACGGCCATTCGCATGTTTGCATGCTGTTATTGCACCAGGTGTTAAGGTATCTGAAAGTAAGACTATATTTTTTTGTATCACGGCACCGAGTCCACCAGACAGACTCATGTCAATCACGGAATAATAAATTTCAGAAACACGATAATCATGCACCAGCGTATCATAAAATAAAGTCTCGTGAAATAAATAATATTGATGAGAATCAGCAGGAAGTGGTAAAATTAAATTGCCTTGCTTAACTCTCAATCCATATACTGCATTCGATGTATATGGAGCTGGATTCAATCCTGAGCCATTTGACATGGTATCATCATTAGCATTTGAAATAAATATTCCATTTGTATAAAATAGTAAATTCCCTAATGAGTCGGAGATATTAGCATTACAATCAAGAAAACTCATTTTTCTTTGATGGTTGAGAGTGTCCGGAAAATCATTTCGAAAATCCACATCACTGCCGCCAAAATATGGAGTACTCCAACTTGCATATCCCATCAACCAAAAATTATTGATACCTTGAGAGTAAGCCCTACAAGGCATAAGCAATAGAGTATAAATTAGGCCTTTTTTAATGAACCACACTAAATTTTCCTGATGAAACGACATGGTTATCTTGGATAATATTGTAAATGTACAAACCTTGATTCAAAGATTCAAGGTTTAAAAGCTTAGATCGTTCATTTACGTTTAAGATCTCTGAATGCGCTAACCTTAGGGAGGAGTCAAAAATTTGAAGTTTCGTTTCTGAACTGTTTTGTAAATAATATGCTAGTGTAGCCTTGTTATAAATAGGATTCGGATAAATTAATGAAAGTTGATATGTTATTAATTCTTGTGAGCTCTTTCGCATCAAACCCATGGCATGACAAATCGGATAATCTTCGTAAGACTCTACCGCGTCTACTAAACGATACAAAATCCTTGCAAGGTAAACGGATGGGCCACCGATAAATGGACATTCGTGGGCAATTGACAAAAGTTGACTCTGGTCATTAGCTTCAAATTGCCAATTGTCTTTAGCAATTGTTTTAAGGAAAAGTTCATTTACAAACTTTTCATTTAATTCGTAATTTTCAGCAGATGATAATGATCCATTGATGATTTGAATGTTGTCAACTTCTAAGTCTTTCAGTCTCTTAATTGATTCCAATACTTGACTGGTTAAGTTTAGGAGATTTGAAATTACTTGCTTCAAATTTAACATAGTGGCATCATATTGCTGTTGAGATATATTACCTGCGGAAAATGCCTTTTCACAATTCTCAATTGACAATGTGTTCAATTTAATTAAACTATCTGCTATTACTAATAATGCTGAATCAGATTGAGTGCTTAAATCTAATTGAGTAACCATTTTTTTTATTTGATTTATTATATCAATATTTTCTCCTAAATTGGAATAATAAAAAGCCAATAATTCTTGGTTAACTATAGTATCTTGTACATTCATTAATTTTTGAAATAAAAATATCTTTGCCATCCATCGTGACTCGTCTGGAAAGTCTATTGGATTATAAGAATTATTAGCGATCATAAATTCCAATGCACCAATTCCATTTGAACTTTCTTCCTCTTTTTTACCACATACTTTTTCTACTTGACAATTAAATGCATTTCCATTTGGGTCATAGCTGAACCAACCTGGGCTTGGATCTACAACTGGGTCAAAGTTAGGTCCATCTAATTGATTAATATAAAAGGGTGAAGCTGGATAATTAACTATATTCTGTGCTCCATAACCACTACTAAAAGAACCACTCGACCATTGATTCCCTCGATGGGTTTGGTCATTAACAACACCATCAAAACTAAAATTCAACCCTGTCCAATTATTACGCATATAATTCCCAATATATTTATTACGCATGTTACATGCCCCATCAAACTGAAACCCATAATTAACTTCCGTAGAATAATTACAAGACACTTCGTTT
>JAYSPU010000140.1:0-8328 GCA_043721935.1 Bacteroidota bacterium
ATGTAAATTCCTCCTGCAAGCAGAAGAGCGAAAATGAATGGTAACCAGATATTGAGTTTTTTCACAAAAGACGAGTATAGAAACAGTGAAGTAAGACGATACGTTCAAAGCCATTTAACTGCAAAAGTCGGAAAATGTTTTACGACTTGTTCAGGTATATCGATAAATTCATAATTGGAATCCTGTTCCCTCATTTAAATACAAATACCGTTGATTTGCCTGACCATGAAGTCATTCTGTCAAATGACGCAGCTCAATGCTTTCGCATTTCATTTTACATCTTACATTTGCAGACATGAATCGCCCGTCATTTGATGAAATCTACATGGAACTTGCACAGAATCTGGCTCGAAAGTCCCATTGCGTAAAAATAAAAGTTGGTTCTGTTTTAACAAAAGACACCCGTATCGTTTCTCTTGGTTATAATGGTCCGCCGGCCGGTACACACAATTGTGATGAAGAATGGCCCAATGAAGGATGTCCGCGTGATAGCAAAGGCAGTTGTTCCCTCGCCTTACATGCTGAACAAAATGCCATTCTATATGCTTCTAAAAATGGCGTACTGGTTGAAGGTTGCACTCTTTACGTCACACTTTCTCCCTGCCTTCCCTGCGCACGAATCATCTATACGATGGGAATTAAAAAAGTAATTTACTTGAACTCCTATGCTGAATACAAAGGAATTGGTCTGGATGAAGGCGTGATCTTTCTTACACGATTTGGTGTTACAGTTGAAAAATTTTCTCCGGAAAAAAATTAATTTCTTTTAGTTCATTCCTCCTGTTCGCATCATCCAATCTTTAGCATTGACATGTTGAGGGTTAACATTCAAAGTTTTCTTCCAATATTCGCGGGCTTTCTGAATGTCTTTCATCATCAGGTAAACACCACCTGCATCATAAAATGTTTCTGCATTCGTTGGATCGATCTGGCCACCGCTTAAATACGAAGACAAAGCCTTGGCAGTATCACCTGCAGTATAAGCCTGATTTCCAATTGAAATATATTCCATGCTTGCAGCTCTATAAGCGCCTGCATTGAGTGTTATTTTTTCAGCTTTTCCGGAATAATAAAATGCAGAATCAAATTTGTCCATTTGCGCATAGGTGAGCGCAAGAAAAGTATATGCTTTAGAATATTCAGGGAAATAGTTAATCGCTTTTAAAAATTCATCAGCCGCAGTGCGAAAATTTTTTAATTTATAGTAAGTAGCGCCCAGATTATAATAGGCAGAAGCAAATTGTGGAGAATACTCTGCCGCCTTATTATAATAATATAACGCTGAATCGTATTGCTCTTTATTATAGAAAATTCCACCGCGATTAGACAATCCGTCAATATGCTTTGGCTCGATGGATAAAACAACGTCATTTGCTTTGATTGCATTGTCCCAGTCTTTTTTACGAAAATAATACACGCATTTATTATTCCATGCATCAGGCTTTCCCGGACTTACAGCAATAGACGAATTGAAATCGGCCAATGCTTTTTCATATTCACCTCTGTCATCGTAATATTGACCACGATTGTTATATGCTTGTTCAGCTGTCTGATCTTTTTGAATGACGTCTGTCCATAACGTTTCACCATTCTTCCAAACCGGTATTCGTTGAATGGTAAACACCATGAGTATAGCAGCAAAGACTCCAACTACTTTCAATTTCGATTTACTCCATGCAGGAAGTATTTCATCCGCACTAAGAATTGAAATAAATAATCCCACGCCGGCCAGATACGTAAACCGCTCATAAATAATTGCACTGTTATAACCGATGATGTGAAGAACCGGAAAGATCTGTATTCCGAAAAACAACAAACCTGTAGTTACATAAGGTGCTTTTTTAAAATAACGCAATACGATAAAAAGCAGCAAGCCAATAATGGCAACGCCAACGCTAAACGAAATCCAGTAATCCGTGCTATATCGGAGAGGAAAACGATGAATAGCTGAAAGGCCGAAAGGAACGATTAATCTTTCTACGTACATTCCAAAAGCCATGACCGAATACATGACCTTGTCGAAAAAATCAGGAGGAGTTTCATATTTATCAGCCACAAGCGTTGTTCCTGAAATGGCTGCCAATCCGAATCCAACAGAGAGTACGAAATATGGAATTTTATTTAGCAGTTGCTTTGAAGTAAATTTTCCATCAATTAACCGGTCACTGAGTAATAGAATAAATGGTAATGTAATCGCCTGAATTTTTGAGAGGCAAGACAACAAGGCAAAAACAACTGAAAGAATAAGCAAATTCGTTTTCCCTTTCTCCTTATATCTCATGTAATACAACCATGACAACAAAAAGAAAAAAGTATACAACATGTCTTTACGACCGGCTAGCCAGGCTACTGCTTCAACAGCCATTGGATGTATGGCAAACAGAATTGTCACAAGTCCTGCGACAGATGTTTTAAGCCGTAATTTTCGTAGACAAGCAAATAATAAAATCGCATTGAGCAAATGGAAAAAGACATTCACGCCATGATACCAACCCCAATCCTCTTTTGCAATTTTATAATCAATAGCATAAGAAAGTAGTACAATTGGATTATAGCTGGCCAACACCTTTTGGGTAAACATGGCTTTAACATTCTCCACATTAATGTTTTTAATAAATGGGGTTTCAATCAGGTAGCGCTTCTCATCCCAATTAATCATGTCAAATTTGGTAACTGGTTTGTAAATCGTTACGATACCCAGAACCAGAATCATTAACCAAAACCACGGTTGCTCTACCAATGCCACCGGAGCCAGAGGCAGTTTAGATCGTGAAGCGGAAGGTTTAGCACCTTTTGACGTTTTCATAAGTGGATCAACTATTATTCTTGCAATTTAAACTTTTAATAAACATTTGAAAACCACCTCTTTTTTATCAACTTTGGACACCTGCTACTCTTTTATTCCTTTGAATTTTAGGTAGTATTCCTATTTTTGCACAAATCCATTCGCATGAAAAAAGTACTCTTTAGTATAGCCTGTGTTTCCCTGTTCACCGTTTTCGGATGTGGTAATCATGAAAAATCATCGGAAGCAACCAATGAATTCAATGACACTTCCACTGTTGCCGGAGATACAACTGCTCATAAGTCAAGAGAAATGCTGGAGTTCAAGTTTTTCTATACACTGGCGAATTTGCCTTCGCCGATTGATTTGATCAACTCCATCTACAAGAACAATGTTCCTTTCAATAAAGATTTACTTAATCCAACCGGTCACGCATCTGATTATTCAACCGGTTTCAAGAAAGCAATCAACTATGGTGTTTATGGTGTAGACATGGCATATGCTGCTTTTTACGGACAAAATCAGGATCTGGTAGACTATTACCAGACCTCTAAAAAGATGGCGGAAAAATTAAACGTTCAGGAAACATTTGACAAGTTCACCGAAAGCTTCCGTGAGAATGCTGACAACAAAGATTCACTTGTAAAAATTATTGATCGCGCTTATTACGAAACTGATAGTTATCTCCGTAGCAACCACCGACTAGAAGTTGCTTCTCACGTTTTAGCAGGAAGTCTTCTCGAAGCTCAATACCTGAGTATTGAATTGATGAAGAATACAGATCAAACAACAGCGAACAAAGACTTATTCGAAAAAATTTACAATCAGAAATTATACCTCGATAACTTAATCAATCTATTTTCTGACTTAAAAAAATATCCTAGTTCTGCCGGATTACTTGAACAATTAAAAGGCATTAAAAAAGATTACGATAATATTAAATCCGTAGAAGACCTGAACAAAACGACTATGGCTGTACTTAGTGCTTCTGTTGGCTCGGTGAGGAATAGCCTTATAAAGTGATTAATAGAATAATAGATTAATAGATTGGGGCTTACAGAGCGAAGTCGAAGCAACAACTTTTTTATTTTCATTTTAACTTTGAACAAGACTCGCCGAGCAACTAACAACCTGACAACTGTCTAACTGACAACTAACGAACTGCCCAACTGGCAACTGACCAACTGACAACTAAGTTCCTATGAGTGAACGTGTCCTACAGGCATTGATGCAACTTTTTGCCATAGGCGCGGCCATGGAGAGACAAACTCACCAGAGTCGGAATGCTGTTGAGAATTTTTTAAGGCAGCAGGTAAGTCTTCAGCGTATTCAGGAATACCTTTTATTATTCGATGAATATCACCGCAAACTTGCCGGTGAGGAATCTGATGCAAAAGCACGAAAACGAATTTCCGTCAGTGCTGTAAAGATGTTGCGCATTTGCACAGAAATCAATAAGGAGCTTACTACCCGTCAGAAGTTTATTGTCTTTATTCGACTTGCAGAATTTATGCAGTCGTCTGAAAATGGATTAACCGTTGATGAAAATGAATTTCTCGAAACGGTAGCTTCTGTTTTTACAATCGAGCCGAACGAATATAAACTCAGTCGTGCAATTACAGAACAACAAATAAACGAATCTGACTTAGACTCAGATCAAATCCTGTTTATTTCATCACGGAAAGGAAGTAATTTAAAAGCAAGATCAATTGTAAAAACAGACATGGAAGGATCACTCATTCTGTTTTACATTGAACGAGCAGAACTGTTTTTTATCCGCTGGACAGGCGAAGAACAATTACTCGTCAACGGTCAGCCAATAGATAAAAATACCGTCATCGTCTTGACGCAAGGAGGAGTCATTCGTAGTTCGAAAATTCAACCGCTATATTACAATGAACTCGTCAAGCATTTTAATGATGTTGCAAAAGAAGAATCATTTTCCTTTGCAGCAGAAAATCTTGAATACGTTTTTCCAAATGGTCATAAAGGAATTCATAATTTAGATTTCCATTCCGGTTCCGGTAATCTCATCGGTGTGATGGGAAGTAGCGGAGCAGGAAAGTCTACGTTACTGGCAGTTTTAAATGGAACTTTAAAACCGACTTCCGGTCGCGTCAGCATAAATGGTATTGATCTCAACAGTGAGAAATCTGTTGCTGAAGGATTAATCGGAAATGTTCCACAAGACGACTTACTGATTGAAGAATTAACCGTTTATCAGAACTTATTTTATAACACCAAATTGTGTTATGGAAAACTGACTGATGAAGAAATAGGTTCGAAGGTAAATGATACGTTATCTGCATTAGGATTATTAGAAACCAAAGACCTGCGTGTTGGAAATCCGCTGAACAAAACCATTAGCGGCGGACAGCGAAAAAGATTAAACATAGGTCTTGAATTAATTCGTGAGCCTGCTATTCTTTTTGTAGATGAACCGACATCCGGACTTTCTTCGCGCGATGCGGAGAACGTAATGGATTTGTTACGTCAATTGTCTCGCGAAGGAAAATTAATTTTTGTCGTCATCCATCAGCCGTCATCTGACATTTTCAGAATGTTTGATCAACTACTGATGCTTGACACGGGTGGTTATCCGGTTTATTTTGGAAATCCGACTGATGCAATTACCTATTTCAAACGTCAGGTTCATTTAACGGATGCCGAACAAAGTGAATGCCCTGTTTGCGGAACAATTAATCCTGAACAGCTTTTCAATATTCTTGAATTGCATGAAGTCGATGAATTCGGACGAACTACAGAGAACAGAAGAATTACTCCGAAGGAATGGAACGAACTTCACCATTCACACAACATACATTCAAAGCCGGAAAAAATTTCGGACTACACTCCGAAAAAACTAATCAAAGCCGGACCATTTAAACAATGGCGAATTTTCTTTACCCGTGATGTACTCAGCAGGATCAGCAACAGGCAGTATATGCTTATCAATTTACTGGAAGCGCCTGTACTCGGATTAATCCTTGGATTTATTTTACGGTATAGTTCAGGCGGAGAATATAAATTGAATGACAACCCAAATCTTCCTGCCTTCCTTTTTATCAGTGTAATCGTTTCATTATTCTTAGGATTATCAGTGAGTGCGGAAGAAATTATACGCGACCGCCGTATCAGGCAACGTGAACAATTTCTTCATCTGAGTAAGACAGCTTATTTATTAAGTAAAGTATGTCTGCTTTTTATCATCTCGGCATTACAAACGCTAGGATTTGTTTTGATAGGAAACTACATGATGGGCATCCACGACATGAACCTGTCATACGGACTTGTATTATTTACAACAGCCTGTTTCGCCAATCTTCTAGGTTTAAATATTTCTTCAGCGTTTGATTCTGCAGTTACGATCTATATATTAATTCCTTTTTTATTGATTCCACAAATTCTTTTAAGTGGAGTGATTGTAAAATTTGAAAAATTACATCCTGCCATTACCAGAGAAAGTGGTGTTCCTTTAATTGGAAACATCATGACTTCACGATGGGCCTACGAAGCACTTGCGGTAGAACAATACAGTAAAAATCCACACTCCGTTCACTTCTTTGATATGGATGCAGAGATGAGCAATGCAAGTTTTAAAAAAGGATGGTGGTACGGCGCTATGCTTGAAAAAACTGATCGCTGCGAAAGATTAGTCAGCAACCGGGCAGGTGTAGATTCATTGAATAAGCATTTACCGGTTATTAAAAATGAATTGCTGGACGAGCCTGCTGTTTCTGCAGGTGATAAAAACTTTGTCCGTTCACTCACAGCTGCTTCACTTTCCATAAGTGAGGTGAAACGATTAGAACAAATTGAAACCAATATCCACGAACATTATATTGACGCTTTCAACATAGCGAATGAAAAGAAGGAAGCGTTGATCAGTAACATGATTGAACAGAAAGGTGAAAATGAATTCCGCCGATTGAAGAATCGGTATGAAAATGAAAGTCTGTCAGACATGGTTAGAAATTCAAACAGCAAAGACAGGATTCTGGTAACCAAAACATCCATCATCCGATTGTTTGAACCTGTTTTTATTTATTCCGGAAAAGAAAAAATATTGGATGCTCCACTTTTTTCAGCCCGAAAAAATTTCATGGGAAGCAAAATGGATACTCTGCCCGTGAATATTATTATCATCTGGATGATGACCATTTTACTTTACATATTTCTTTACTTCGACATTTTCCGAAAACTTATTAATTTTCGGAAACGCTAATAAGCATTTTCCTGTTTAATAAAATCGTTCACTGTATTTTGTTTATTTAAAAACCATTCAGCACAAAGGGAACTTTTACCAGAGCCTGATAGTCTTCCCCTGCTTCCATCATGTCTTCATCATCGTTTTCATAAAACCAACTTACAGTTACATCACTTTTCCCGGAAAGCTGAAGTGATTCCAGTCTGCGAAGAATATCGAGTAAACATTTCGAAGAACTCGTATTGAAATATTCCAGTTTGATTACCATCTCTGTTTTCAACTTTGGAGTCTGATGGTAAAGATCCAACCATTCAAAAACCGGCCGATAAAACTCAAGTGAATTTTCCGGAATTGACTTTCCTTTCATTTCCAACACACCTGCTTCAAAGTTAAATGATACAGAAGGAGTTTTGATTGTATCCTCAATGATTAGATTATTCATAGCTTTAATTTTTAGACAAGATTAGAGAAAGACAAAAAAATGAAATGGCATCGTTTACTTTAACGAACTCATATTTTAATGGATGACCTGACTTGCGTACCATTTCAATAATTCCAAGTCCGGCACCACCTTTTTCTGACAATTCAGTAGATGCAAGTGAATCCTGATAATACTTACGCAATTCTCCCGGCGGCATTGCATTGACAGCGTCCATGTTATTTTTCAATTCGTCAATTGCACTGTTATAAATATAATTACCTGTAATGATCTGATAATTCCCATTAGTTTCATTGATTACAAATCCGCCGATTTCAGGATTGCTCAAAGTAGAGATATCCACCTTTGACTGATGATGAAAGACATTTTGCAACGCTTCAACCAAAACATGATAAAATCGCTTGCGTTGTTGAACACTTGTATCTTCTGTGAAATGATGATCCATCGACGAATAAATTGACTCCAATAACTTAGCATCAATTTCCCCTTTATAGGAAAGCAAAGCACCGGAAGCAGAGTTTATGAATTGATCGTAAATAGACTTTTCGTCCATAATGAATGTGGTCTTGTCAAAAATAGGAAAAAACCGGAAGATTTTACACGCATTTAATTCCGCATTTTTCTGATACAAAGCGGATGAACGTATTATCAGGAAGCTTCCTAACAGTCAACTCTCTTAGTATCTAATTTTTACTACATTTGGAACGAACCAATTCAATATTTTATGCTTGTCATTTTAGCGGGAATTGAAAACCAGCTTTTCGGTGATACATTCACCTGGTTTGTGATCTTCCTTGTCATTTCTTTATTGATTGGAAGTTATTTTTATGCAAAATCATTACACAAACATTTTAATGATGAAAATAAAAAGCTGACAGATAAACTTAGTGAACGCTC
>JAYSPU010000141.1:0-4404 GCA_043721935.1 Bacteroidota bacterium
GAATGAGCATCTTTCTGCGAAAATGCTTGTTGATCAACTGCTCAGCTTGTGGCCAGTAGTTGTCGGGGTTGAGGTCTTTGTTGAATTCTTGGTTCATTACCAGATAATTTTTAAACCCGATTCTTTTTTAGAGACATCTTTCAATGCTTCTCTCAATTTATTTTTTGCTTGATGCAAATGTACTTTTGAAGTATTGGAGGAAATGCCCAGCATTTCCGCGATTTCTTCGTGCTTATATCCGTCGATTACATAGAGATTAAAAACGGTTCTGTTCATCTCCGGTAGTGTTGAAATTGCAAGATTAATTTCTTCTTTATTGATTCTATCGTTTATCGGATCTTCGGCATAGTTTGAATGATCCTCTATCGGAACTTCTGTCAAGTCAATTATCTCTTTATATTTTTTATTTTTTCTGAATTCGTCAATAATGTAATTCACTGAAATTTTTCGTACCCATAAATCAAATGGAACGTTATCTTTTTTTCGTATGTAGAGATGAATGTTTTTTATCATCTTAACAAAAATCATATTCAAAGCCGCCATTCTATCTTCACTATTCACATAATACCGCGAACAAATAGCCACGATAAATGAAAAATACATTTTGTATAATTCATAATGTGCTTTTCGGTTATCGCCCCGACACTTATCCAGGAGGTCTTCGCTTGGTTTCATTTTGCATAAAGGATGCAGCCTTGGGAGCTGCATCCTGGAGGAAATATAAAGAAAAAAAGAACTTAATTTTTAATGAATCGGCCGAAGCTTGTGTTTTGATGGCTATCAGTCAGTTGTAAGAGATACATACCCGGATTTAATTCTTCAATTTTCACCGCATCTGATGCAGATGAAATTGATCCTTTGGAAACTTCTGCTCCTGTGATAGAGGTAATCCGATAGTTCAATGTTCCTTTTAAATCAGTCGATTTAATGCTGATCGTTGTAGTAGCAGGATTTGGATACAACGCTACACTGATATTTTTAGATAATTCGTTAATAGCGTTCGTGATTTGTGACGGCGACATTACATTGATTGAGAAACCTGCTGTTGTACCGCGGTAGATAATTCGTCCGAGCGAGTCAACTGATAGTGAATCGCAATATGTGCTTGTACAACCGCTACCATCTGCAACAGTCAGACACAATTGATAAAATCCTGTTGAAGCGTATTGATGAGAAGGATAGGCAAGATTTGAAGTAGTACCATCGCCGAAATCCCAGTTGTACGAAATGTTAACACCGTTTGAAAGATTAACAACAGCCAGTTGGAATGGAGCAATTTGCGTGACTACGAAATATGCATTACATCCAATAGGAGGTACAATGACAGAATCAATTAAAAGTGTTTGGCAATATGTATCCTGGCAATTACCATCAGTAATAGTTAAGCAGGTTGTATACGTTCCGACAAAGTTATACTGATGTTGTGGGAAACGAAGGGAAGAGCCTGTTCCATCACCGAAGCTCCACTGATAAGAAGTAGAAGGTGTGTATATAGCTGATAAGTCAACAAAGTATGCATTGAAACCAAGACTCACAGCAGCAAATACAGCATGACAAGCGCCCGGATTTGGATTGAGGAATACTATGTCACAATACACACAAACGATAGCACCATTACTATCGGTTACCGTTAAACAAACAGAATCCATTTGTTGAGCTGGACCATAGGTAACAGATACAGGATTTCCTGTCATGGTCATACCATTTCCGAATGTCCAGGTATAATTGTAACCGGCAGTTGTAGTTGTTTCAAAAATCCAGTCATTTGGAGAAAGAAAATCAAGTCGATAGGTAAAACTGCATGTGGTTGGATTTCCACCGGTAACCACAACGTTGCAAGCAGTGCATATCAAATTGTTTAAACTGTCACGAGCTTCCATACACACATTATAACTTCCCGGTGCATTGTATAGGTGATTAACAGCATAACCTGATCCGGTAGTATTATCGCCATAAGACCAGTTTACAGTATAAAAGCTTGTTGAATTTACCTGAGCAATAAAATCAAAATTATTTACATTGTTTGAATCGGGACGAATAATGAATCCACAATTTCCACCTGGGGTAATGGTGATATTTTGGCAATGACTGCAAACAAGTCCTAATAAATTATATTCTGAAATACAAGCTGAATGGTTTGCTCCAAGAGCAAAGAAATGAGAAACTGCTAAACCTGAATCACTGCTTCCATCGCTGAAGTTCCAAATAATAATAGATCCGGGGTAAGCCGGAGAAGCAGCCAAATGCACAAGACCTAAAATGTTTGGATCTAATGTGTAGGTAATAAAGCAATTGTTACTTGGCGGTGCAACATAGATGGAATCACAAGCTCTGCATATCATGCTGTTATTCGAATCAAGAATATCGTAACATGCAACATAGGAGCCGGAACCGTATGTATGTGTGGGATTGTTTGCAGTAGATGATGTGCCATCACCAAAGTTCCATAGATAATGAAACAACGGGGCAGGAAACTGTTGGTTTGGTGCGAAAGTGTAAACACCTGTTGCATTGCTTGTTGCGGTGAAATTGCAATTTTGTGCAATGGCCTGATAAGAGCCGAAAACAAAGAGGAATAGGTAAAGGATTTTTTTCATAACGGTTAGAGTTTGGGTTTTCAATAGCTAACACGCAGGTGGATTGGAAAGGGTTTACCGGGATGTGAAAAAAATTGCCATGTCCGTCGATTCACGCTTGATTCTTAAAAATCCAATCGTAATGAAAATGTAGCAGAACATATTGATTGAATTGTAAAGGAACCAGAATTGTTTCATGATGGGTTGATTTGCCATCAAACTCATAAAAAAGCTGCCGAAACCGGAGAAGAAAATAGCAAGTAAGATCCAAAAGGGAGCGAAACGGGTTGCATTGTTGCTTCTTTCAATTAACATTAATAATCCAAAGCCTGCAAGAAAAGAAGTAGTAACCTGATACAGTCCTTCGTAAATGGGATTTAGTCTTTCAAAATAAGTTAATGTGAATAAGTTCTGTCGGTGTAAGAAAATCCAAAGGATTACGAAAAGTATCCTGCATACTTGTGAAAGTGTATATTGAATCTTTAATACAGAACGATTCATCAAGTAAGTGAAAAATACAATTGCTTCTAAAAGGGAATAAATGTTATAGCAAATATAAGAGACAGAATTTGGCACATTACAAAATCCGGTTAGAAAATCATTGAGAAAACCAAAAGCCAATAAGCCAATAAAGAGCCGCTCCGGACGGGCGGCTTTTTTGAAAAAATAAATTCCGGTTAAGGCTGCAATTAATTCAAGCAGAACATTTGCATTGTTTAGCCAATTATGAAAATCAGATTGATCCATACGCTTAGTTAGGAGGAAAGGCATGTTCAAGGTAAACAACTTCACTTCCGGCAGAATTTTTCAGATATAATTTTCCGGATTGATCAACAGCGATTAAGATGATTCGATATTTATGAGTAAAGTTTTGGTCATAGCCTAGCATGTAATAAATTCCCTTCATTTCAATTCCGTCTTGTTTCCACAATCTGTCCATTTCATCTTTTTTGAAAATTGCACATGCTTTATATTCTTCCGGTAAAGGATCTTTTGATTTAAATTGTCCTATAAAAGAATTGACATCACTCGTAGACAGCGTCTGGTTCGCATCAAAATTAACTTTTATAGCAGTTAAGTCATCCAAAATTTTATCAGTAGAAATGCTTGAAGGGATGTACTTATGCAATTCTGATGCTTGATATAATTCTTCATCGTCAACGGTACAATCAGGATCATCTAAAGCAAATACCTTATATAGGTTGTTATATGCTAAAAACATATCAGTGCCATTATAGCAGAAATAGAATTTCATGCCTTCAAAATCTATTAATGAGGAAGCTTTTGATAAATCAAGGTAACCTGAATAAGCAATTGTTTTATCATGAATCAAATAATTTGTTATCAACCCTAACATGCATTCTTTGGTGATAGGGTGGTAACGATTATTTTGAGGGTCTGTCAATTCGTTGCAATCAACTTTTAAAAAATTCAAAGGGCCTTGATTGGGTGTCATGATATTTGTTTTAGCTGTTTATAAGTTTACAATTTTTACTGAAGTATTATTGGAAAAGAGCAGAAGTCAGGAAAATACATTGACATAAAGTGATTTTTTCATGGTGTTTGTTTTAAATTGGATTTCAACATTAAGAAGTATTGGAAGTTGGTTCAAGCGTTAATTAGAATCTGGTCGATTCAGGAAGAAATCGTTTATAATCTATTCATTTTATCCAGTAATTCATCCTTGCGTCTGCGACTTACATCCACGACAGTCTGGTCACTCATTTTAACCTGACCACCTTCACCGCGAATGTATTCCCGAACATGAAGCAAGTTGATGAGATGTGAATTATGAATACGGACAAACCCATGATCAGAGAGAAGTTGT
>JAYSPU010000142.1:0-5246 GCA_043721935.1 Bacteroidota bacterium
TAACAATACTTGGTTTCTTTTTTATTGCGAACACGAAACAAAGGTGTTTGCAAAATATAGACATGTCCGCGTTTTACCAGATCAGGAAAGAACTGAAGGAAGAATGTCATCAACAATAAACGAATGTGCATTCCATCTACATCGGCATCAGTAGCGATGACAACTTTGTTGTAACGTAATTCATCTAATCCGTCTTCAATGTTGAGTGCATTCTGAAGCAGATTGAACTCTTCGTTTTCATACACCACTTTCTTCGTCATTGCAAAACAATTCAACGGCTTTCCTTTCAAACTGAATACAGCCTGCGTGCTGATGTCTCTTGCTTTGGTGATGGATCCACTTGCTGAATCACCCTCAGTGATAAACAATGTCGATTCTTGTCGGTCGATGTGCTTTGTATTCAGATGAACACGGCAATCGCGGAGTTTTTTATTGTGCAGATTAGCCTTCTTTGCCCGATCATTGGCCAGTTTTTTAATGCCGGCAATTTCTTTTCTTTCTCTTTCGCTTTGGTTGATTTTACTTTCCAATGCTTTTGCTACTTCCGGATTTTTGTGCAGGTAATTATCCAGTTCTGTTTTCACAAAGTCATTGACCCAGGTACGAATGGCAAGACCGTTTATTTCGCGCGTCAACGATCCTAACTTAGTTTTGGTCTGTGATTCAAATACAGGTTCCTGAACACGAACACTGATAGCAGCCGTGATAGAAGTACGAACGTCACTTGAATCAAAATCCTTCTTGTAAAATTCACGAATCGTTTTTACAATGGCTTCACGAAAAGCAGCCTGATGCGTTCCACCTTGTGTTGTATGCTGTCCGTTTACAAAGGAGTAATAATCTTCTCCGTAAGAAATGGTATGTGTGAAGGCAATTTCAATATCTTCTCCTTTGAGATGAACGATTGGGTAAAGAATTTCATCGGTCAGATTTTTTTCCAGCAAATCCTTTAATCCATTTTCAGAAAAATATTTCTCTCCGTTATATTCAATGACCAGACCTTTATTTAAAAAGGCATAGTTCCATAACATTGCCGAAACATATTCTGAGTTGTACCGGTAATTCCTGAAGATAGTCGGATCGGGAATAAAACTCATTAAGGTTCCGTTTTTCGAATCTGACTTTTTTTCCTTTTCATCTTTGGTAATAACACCTTTTGAAAACTCGGCAAGTTTCGTACGGCCTTCGCGAAAAGATTGAACCTGAAACTCTGAAGATAAAGCGTTCACAGCCTTTGAACCTACTCCATTTAATCCCACACTTTTTTGAAATGCTTTGCTATCATATTTACCACCGGTATTTATTTTGGAAACACATTCAATTACTTTTCCCAACGGAATACCACGACCAAAATCGCGAACGTAAACACGCCCATCGATTATTTCTATTTCAATTGTTTTTCCATAACCCATGACAAATTCGTCAATGGAATTATCAATCACTTCTTTGAGGAGTACATAAATACCATCGTCTTTTGAAGAACCATCGCCGAGTTTCCCAATATACATTCCGGGACGAGTACGAATGTGTTCTTTCCAATCCAGCGAACGGATACTATCTTCAGTGTATCCATGATCCGGTTTTGCGCGTTCTGCCACGTGTTTCGTTTAAGTATTGGTTAATATTTTTTACTTCTTTTTTCTGTACGGTAATAATACATGGATCCTTTTCAAATTTTCAAGGTGGATCTCAGGTGTTATTCACAAGTTACTGTGCAGATCAACCGGTAAGAGCTTGCGTTAACCGACTGACTACATATTCATCTGTTGAATTGACCTCCAGGATTTTATGCCTTGAAGTCTGTTCCCATTTCCTACGGGTTATCTTTAAAAGTTATCGTACTCCTCTTTCGTTGTTTCATTGTGTTCAAGCAATGCGTCTGTTAAAACTGTATTCCCAATCACTACCTCATACTCTCCTTTCCCTCTCGGCTTCATAAAATAAGCAGGTGGAAGCATAACCGACTTGAACGCTACATCTTCGAAACTATTCACAAAATACAATGTACCTGAAAGTAGTTTCTTTCTGAACTCATTGTAACTTTTTCTCATATATTGTTAATTGAATGGCTGACTGCGGAAGATCCCGGATAGTTACTAAAAACTGCAGCAGATGTTCATTTATTTTCCCATCGATGGCAGGCGCCTTCAACCTGATCTGCCAATCATTTTCCACTTTTTCCATTAAGTCAAAACGCTGATTAGGTTTGATTTTGAGACGTAAAAGCATTTTATCCGCTTTTTGATGAAACAAAGGTAATCAACTCCGGAAAAAAGGCATTAAAGTCATTTTGGAAGTCGGCATATTGTTCTCGTAAGTCATGTACTGACTCATCCATTTTGTTTTCAAATCGTACGCGCTTCGACAGGCCGGTTAATGTTCTGCCAATGCCTTCGATGGATGCATAATTGAGCAACCAATTTCTTTCCACCATGAATGGAAGAAAAAAACGAACTCCTTCCGGCAACCAAGCCTCATAGTTTTTAACTGTGGTATATATGTTTTGAACATAGACCGGTAAGCTAACATCACTATACAGATCAAAATCTTTTGCCAGAAAATGGTCGTAGTAAAGATCCACTATGACACCGGCATATTTGCCATATTTTGGTCTTAAACGATTTTTACTCACGGTTGTAATGTCATGATGATCAGTATAGTCATCAATCATCCGGTGTAATTCAATTCCACGACGGATACCAACCGGATAGTCATCCTTTTTCCTGCCTTTTACATAGTCAGCAATGAAATTCCCCACCATTAAATCATGATTGTCACCGGAAAGGAAGATATGCGCTAAAAAATTCATGTTTGAGCTATTGAAGGTGAAAGTACTCATTCCCGTTTTTCGAAATCCGCTTTACTTTAAAACCTGTTAAAAAACTAAAAGTATCTTCCTCCATCGCGGAAATGAATTATATTTACATTAATATGCATCGATTCCTATTCCTTCTATTGCTTCTGTTTGCTTCCCTGAAAACCAATGCACAAAGCACATTTTGTAAAGATTCACTGCGACAACCGGATCCGTATTATCGGTTTTGCGGTACACAATACGAACCTGTTTGTGGATGTGATAATGTGACGTACCGCAATCCATGTTCAGCAGAAAACTGGGGCGGATTGATCAATACCGGTTTTTATAAAGGGTACACGGACAATACTGTTTGCGGGACGTTTGATTACGACATTTACCCAACAGCATTTGGATTAAATCTATACACGATGAATTTGTCCTTTTTCACAAAATTGACCGGAACTTTCTATGCTTATGTTTATGATCCTTTTGGAAGACTTTATTTTCAGCAAAATTATTACCTGCCTATTCCATTTCAAAAAATTGATCAGCAACCGATTGACCTCAGTTATCTTCCAAGGGGCATTTATGAATTCATTGTAATATTTAATGGCGAAAAAAAGTCCAGAAAAATTGCCATGATCAAGTACGAATAAAAAAAGGCTGAGTCCATTTTAATGGATTCAGCCTTTCATTTCTTAAACTATTTGTTATTCTTCAGTCGGAACGTCTGTTTCATCCTGAACAACAGGAGAGTGCCCAACGATGTCTACCATTCCGTATCCTTGGGTGGTGAATAATCCAATACCACATTCCCAGACAAATTTCTGTACCTGCGGATGCGCATGTAAGGTAAAAGGAAGTAAGTATCCGAATATGGTTTGATTGCTATTGTTCTTGTAGATGCGTGCAAATTTCTTGTGTGAGTCTACGATTTTCTGAACGTAGCTAGGATCAGGTACAATTTCAAATTCGGCGAAGTCGGCCATCTGCTCAGGTGTGAATCCGGCTTTTTCCATCCGATCTAAAATAGCATCGTAGAATAAGTCAGAAAACTCATGAGAACGCGGATCCATAGCATCGGGAATTGCACCACCTTCTTCCACCTCAAATTCAGGCTGAGGAATCATCGGAGAAATACACACGTACTTCATTGCCGCTTTAAATTCCGGATCAGGAACTAACTCAAAAGACTTCGGAACGAGCGTTAGCTTGGCAAAACTGACCAAACGGCGGTCAAAAATCCGCTTCACCCATTGATCGACAAATTCAGGCTCAGGAGCTGAAAGCACGAGAGATACCTTCGAAGACAGAAAACGAATCTGTCCGCTCTGTACCTTGGAAGTGCCCTTCAGCGAGGAGAAATTATAATGATTAGAACCGGCCGGCAATTCACGAATGATTTCATCCATGAATGCGGAGATAATTTTCTGATGGTGAAGAGGAACCGTGCCACTGCTTCCGTGAACCTTGAGAAAAGAAATTTTTATTCTCATAATATTTGTGAAAAAGTTTTTTCTGAAAAGAACATATTGTTGATCAGTGATTGCAAAAGTAGAATCTTTATTTTAATTAATGAAATCAATTTTGAACGAAAGCTAACACTTAACAATAAACTTCACGATTTATTATAAATGAAATCATTCAAAATTGTTCTAATGGGTAATGATTTTTGAAATCGTCCGAAATATAATACGCAGGTAATTAGCAAAAGTGGGATTTTCTATGAAGATTAAATTCAACCTTATTTTTGCCGGCAACACTTCGTGAACATAATAGTGTTCAGGATCGGTTACATGACTTAAGATAGCATTTTCATTGGAGTATTCTATGGTAGCATAATCAGTAATCCCGGGTCTGACAGAGAACACAATCATCTGATGTTGGGGTGAATACAATTCTGTATAACGTTTAACTTCCGGACGCGGACCAACAAAACTCATTTCACCTTTCAGTACATTGAATAATTGCGGGAGTTCATCGAGTTTAAACCTGCGGAGCAGATAACCGGCTTTTGTCACACGAGGATCTTTGGAACCTACTGTAATCAAGCCAAGCTTATCGGCATTTACATGCATGGTTCTGAATTTATACAACAGAAATTCTCTCCGGCTCTTTCCGACCCGCCATTGCTTGTAGAGGACAGATCCTTTAGAATCGAGTTTAATCCACAATGCAACAACTAGTAATACAGGCAAGGCCGCCAGTAATCCAAAGAGAGAAAGGAGCACGTCAAAGATTCGAATCAAACTTCTATTCAATAATCCCCGAAGGAGGACGTGTTTCATTTTACTGCTTTAATCCAGGTTGAAATGTCTTGAATAACCTGAATGGATACATTTGCAGGTTTATTATATTCTTCAGGCGAACTTTTTCCGACACCTTTCATGAAAAAATGATTCAAGTCAGGATAGCTTTTAAAGGATGCATTCTTGGAAACGATAGCTGT
>JAYSPU010000143.1:0-3975 GCA_043721935.1 Bacteroidota bacterium
AATAAAAGATGGACGAACGATAACTTTTTGAATCAGGAACGAATTGAATGTTCAATGGTAATTACCATTAACCGTCGTCCATCGACTGACGAATTTGAAGCTAACATTCAGATTCAATCCCGACGCCCTGTGTATAAAAGCACCTATAACGCACCGATGTTCAATCATCAGGATAATAATTTTAAATTCCGTTATGTACAGGATCAGGTTCTGGAATTTGACGAATCCAATGTGAATTTAAATCTGACTGCTGTTATTTCCTATTACGCTTACATTATCATAGGACTTGACTACGATTCATTTTCTCCGGAAGGAGGAACTCCTTATTTTGCAAAAGCACAGAATATCGTAAACGGAGCACAAAATCTTCAAGAGTCCGGATGGAAAGCGTTTGAAAGCGCACGTAACCGTTTTTGGCTAGTGGAAAATTTACTCAATGTTTCGTTTAAGCCATTACGTCAATTTATCTACACCTATCATCGACAAGGGTTTGATAAGTTCACCGACAATGTAATTGAAGGAAGAGGCGCTATTGCGGAAGGAATGAAAGTTCTTCGAAATGTTTATCAGGATAAACCTAATTCGTTTTTAATGCAGGTTTTTTGTACTTCAAAAGCGGATGAAATTGTTAATTTGTTTTCTCAGGGATTACCGGATGAGAAAAATCAAGTCGTGCAAATATTATCACTGGTTGATCCGGGTAATATTTCTAAGTACACAACCATTACAGCAGGTAAATAAAATATTAATTAATAAATAGCATACAAATTTTATGAGTCTTAAATGTGGAATAGTAGGATTGCCGAATGTCGGGAAGTCCACTTTGTTTAATTGCCTTTCAAATGCGAAAGCTCAGGCTGCCAATTTTCCCTTTTGTACAATTGAACCCAACCTTGGTGTCATTACTGTACCTGACGAACGCTTAACTACTCTTGAGAAGTTAGTACATCCGGAACGAGTAGTTCCAACTACCATTGAAATAGTAGATATTGCCGGACTCGTAAAAGGTGCCAGTAGAGGTGAAGGGTTAGGAAATCAGTTTCTAAGTAATATTCGCGAGTGTGATGCTATCATTCACGTGATTCGTTGTTTTGAAGATCCCAATGTTGTGCATGTTGACGGATCGGTGAATCCGGTGCGGGATAAAGGCACTATTGATACTGAATTACAATTGAAAGATCTGGACAGTGTTGAGAAAAAAATCAGTAAGGTTGAGCGTATGGCAAAAACCGGTCAGGATAAAGATGCAAAGAAATGTCTTGACGTTTTGTTGGTTTATAAAGCTACTTTGGAGCAAGGTAAATCTGCTCGCAGTGCACCGGTAGTAGGAGAAGATCAACGCTTCATAGACGATATCATGTTGCTTACGGCTAAACCAGTTCTGTACGTTTGTAATGTGGATGAAGGTTCTGTTGTATCAGGAAATAAATATGTTGATTTGCTAAAAGCTGAAATCAAAGATGAAGACGCTGAGGTATTGGTTATCGCTGCTGCCATTGAAGCGGAAATAACACAGTTAGAAAGTTTCGAAGATCGTTCTGCATTTCTTTCTGATCTTGGATTGAAAGAGTCAGGTGTCGCTAAACTGATTAACGCTGCTTATCGCTTATTAAATCTGTCCACTTATTTTACTGCCGGAGTAAAAGAAGTTCGGGCATGGACCATCACCAAAGGAATGCTTGCTCCTCAGGCTGCAAGTGTTATTCACACTGATTTTGAAAAAGGATTTATTAAGGCGGAAGTAATAAAGTACGATGACTTTTTGAAATTCGGTTCTGAAGCTGCCTGCAGAGACAATGGAAAACTTAGCATTGAAGGTAAAGAGTATTCAGTTTCAGACGGAGACATTATGCATTTCAGATTTAATGTATAAGCAGAGTGGAACTTTGTTGTATTTGAAAGTAATAGAAGTGATTTGTTTTATCATTTACTTTCGATTAATGAATTTTAATTATTGATTATGTTCCTCCTTAAAATTTGCCATTGGGAATAACGATTATCATACTTGTTTTTACTTGCATCATCAGTTTGATGGCGTTTAATAACCGTGCTCTTTTCAGCAAGTTGATTTTTAATCCGTTTGCTATTCAACATAGTAAAGAATGGTATCGCTTTCTTACCGGAGGAATCATTCACGCAGACTTCCTTCACCTTGCTGTGAATATGTTTGTCTTGTATTCATTCGGAGGAATAGTTGAAATGTATTATGCTCAGGTTTTCGGAGAAAATGCGGTTGGATATTTTCTGATGCTCTATGTAGGCGGATTATTGTTTTCCGTTCTCCCGACCTACAACAGGAATAAAGACAATTTCAGTTACAACGGACTCGGTGCCTCTGGTGCTGTTTCAGCTGTTGTGTTTTCATTTATATTATTTGATCCCATGCAAAAACTTTGCTTGTATGGTCTCTTATGTTTACCCGGAATTATTTTCGGTATTTTGTATCTGGCTTATTGTTATTACATGAATAAAAAAGGTGGAACCAATGTGAATCACGATGCTCACATGTGGGGAGCTGTTTTTGGTTTTTGTTTTACCATTCTTTTAAAGCCAACATTGTTTCTGGCATTCATTGAAAGACTCTTACACTTCAGAGATGCAATCTGATATTCAAAAAGTAATTTTTCTGGATCGCGATGGCGTTTTAATTCGCGAACGTGGCGACTATACCTGGTTACTGGAAGATATGCATATCAACGATGGAGTTGTAGAAGCATTGCAAGCATATATCAAAGCCGGATATTTACTGATTATCATCTCCAATCAAGGTGGTATTGGTAAAGGCTTGTATACAAAAGAAGAAGCCGATTTTTTGCATTTTCATTTGTGTCGCTTCTTAGCTGTAAAAAACATTGTAATCACTGAAATTTATTATTGTCCACATCATCCTTCAACAAGCAATTGTCTTTGCAGAAAACCATTACCGTTATTGCTGGAAAAGGCGATTGCCAGATTTGAACTGGATGCTTCCAAATGTTTTTTTATCGGTGATGCAGATCGGGACATTGAAGCCGGTATTGCAGCCGGAGTCAACGTTTTAAAGTTGGAAGTAAATGGAAATTTACTTGATTTAAAATTGGAGTCGTAATTATCACTCACAATTCGATTGTTCAAAAGTTCTACTGTTCGATAATTCCTTCCGCTTTTAAGCTATTACCTTTAGCGAAGTATGTCAATTGTCTTTGTAAATTATAATGGGAATATCGTAGATGCCACACAGCCGCTGTTTACAGGTGCTAACAGGGCATTTCGATATGGTGATGCAGTTTTTGAGACCATTCGATTGATGAAAGGTGAAATCCTTTTTTTTGAAAAACATCTGCATCGTTTAAAACAAAGCATGGAATTACTGGGTATGGATCAACATCCCGATTTGACATTTCATAATTTGTATTTATCGATACGTCACCTGGATCAGGTCAATAAATTGAATGGAAATGGCCGGATTCGTTTGGAGATTTTCAGAAATGACGGCGGACTTTATACTCCTCAGGACAATGGAGTTTCGTATTTAATTGAATCGGCTCCGCTTCAGAATAAATCGTATCAGTTAAATGAAAATGGAATCAGAATTGAATTATATACTGATATAAAGAAACCTGTCAGCCGATTGTCTAACTTGAAGTCGTCAAATGCTTTGTATTATGTAATGGCAGGTTTGCATAAAAGAAAATTAAATACCGGAGACTGTTTGGTGCTCAATACATCTGATCGTATTGCAGAAGCCATTAGTAGTAATATATTTATTGTAAAAGGAGGAAAGGTTAGAACGCCTGCAATGGGAGAAGCCTGTGTTGCCGGTGTGATGCGGGAAACCATTATTGAATGGCTTAACCAAAAAGGTACTGCTGTAGTTGAAAATGGAATTACAGTAGAAGACCTGTTAGAAGCAGATGAGGTTTTTCTCACAGATGTCATTCACGGTATTCGTTGGGTAGCCGCTTTTAGGAATAAGAGATATTTTAACAACTTTTC
>JAYSPU010000144.1:0-7014 GCA_043721935.1 Bacteroidota bacterium
CTCCGACGGAGAAATGATTTTTTGCGGCGATACTTACTGTTGTAATAATACAAGTCCGCTGGGTACTACCAGCAGTCTTTGGATTTTCAAAACAGACAGTTTGGGGTACATCACTGCCATTGGAAGCATAGCGGAAGAATTGAAAAAAGGAATTGACTGGAAAGATATTTATCCGAATCCGTCCACCGGAATAGTTCATCTTGATCTGAACATTGAATTGAAGGAACGTTACAAAAAAATCATGCTAGACGTGTACGATTTACAATCGCGAAGAAAATTGAGTGTTCCTTTGCAGAAAGGAAGAACTGAACAGGAACTGGACCTAAGCGGATTTGAAAGTGGAACGTATGTAATGGTTTTGGCAGTAGATGATTTTAAAGGTGCGGTGAAAAGAGTAGTAATTCAACACTAAAATAAAATATATGAAAACTCATTTATTTATTCTTTTATTTCTCTTTTTAATTTACAATGTCTCAAGGGCACAATTGTCATTTTTTAAAGTAATTACTTTTCACAATTATACAACCGGATATGGTATTCAGGAGGTTGACTCAGGTAACTTTATTTGTTCAGCTTCGGATCAACTATACCGACCCTTTCCGAATAACTCATATCTAACAGGTTTATTATCCAAGTTGAATTCAGGTGGAGACACGATAAAAAATGTATTCATTGGATGTAATGATTCGGTAAGTTATAGTACATGGGGTAATTACTCGTCGTTTGTCTTTAATACATTGCATCTTGCTGCAGATCATAATTTATTGGCTACAGGATCAATTGGAAATAGTTCTGATATGTTAATAATGAAAATAAATCAAGAATTAGATACAATCTGGACAAGGAATTTTGTTAACCAGAACTATTCCAGCAGAGTATCTTCCTCGACACTTTTATCAAATCAAGAATTAGTTTGTGTAGGTGAAAGAGTTTTTTATTTACCATATAATAATAAATCATTTTTTTGCAAACTGGATTCATCAGGGAATATTTTAGTAGATCATACTTATCAACCTGACCCACCTTTTTTCCGGATCATCCCTGAAGGAATATGTCAAATGAGTAATGGCGGATTCTCAATTACTGGAATACAAATCCATTCAAATAATAGATATTTACCTTTTTATATGATTACTGATAGTATGGGAAATGAAATTCAAAGATTTTCATTACCTATAGATACTGTAAGTGAAAATCAAATAGGAAATATTATTCAAACAAAAGACAGTAATAACGTCTTTTGTTGGTTAACACCAGATACTAATTCCGGTCAATTCTCCGTTTTACACCTTAGTAAAATTGATCCAACAGGTAATTTGCTATGGACAAAAAATTACGATGCTAATTTTTATTCATACTTCAGTATAAAAGAATTACAAAGCGGGCGGCTCGCTATTTACGGTTCCATTCAAGATACCATTGCATATCGCTTAAAAGGCCTTTTAATAATTGCTGATTCATCAGGCCAACCACTTTCCACCAAAAAATACTCTGATAATATTTCAGACTGGTCGGTTTTGTCTGGAAATTTGACTTCAGACGGCGAAATGATATTTTGCGGCAGTGCTCATACTTCATCTAATAATTCCGGTCTTTTAGTCTATAAAACGGATAGTCTTGGTTATTTGATTTCTATTGGAAAAATCGCCGATGAGTTTGCTAAAGGTATCCATTGGAAAGATATTTATCCGAATCCCTCCACCGGAATAGTTCATCTTGATCTGAACATTGAATTGAAGGAACGTTACAAAAAAATCATGCTTGACGTGTACGATTTACAATCGCGAAGAAAATTGAGTGTTCCTTTGCAGAAAGGAAGAACTGAACAGGAACTGGATCTAAGCGGATTTGAAAGTGGAACGTATGTAATGGTTTTGGCAGTGGATGATTTTAAAGGTGCGGTAAAAAGAGTAGTAATTCAACACTAAAATAAAATATATGAAAACTCATTTATTTATTCTTTTATTTCTCTTTTTAATTTACAATGTCTCAAGGGCATAATTGTCATAGTGCAGGGGAAGAAATTTCTAATCAACTATTAGCACGCTGGTTGATTCTCTCAAAGTCGTTCGCAGCATAGAACTTATAATAACTGACCAACTGCCAACTAACCAACTGCCAACTGTCTACTCCTCCGTCAGCGACGCTCTTACATACTCCCGATTCAATCGCGCAATATGTGAAATAGAAATTTCCTTTGGGCATTCAGCTTCACAAGCTCCGGTGTTGGTGCAGCTTCCGAATCCGGCTTCGTCATGTGTTTTTACCATTTTCAATACACGCTCTCTTCGTTCAGGATCTCCTTGAGGTAAAATTGCGAGTTGAGATACCTTAGCAGATAAAAACAACATGGCAGATGCATTTTTACAAGCCGCTACGCAAGCACCGCAACCGATACAGGCAGCTGCATCAAATGCTTCATCTGCTTTTGCTTTTGCGATTGGAATACTGTTGGCATCAGGAGCATTACCTGTATTTACAGAAATATATCCACCGGCCTGAATGATTTTATCAAAAGCACTTCGATCAACTACCAGATCTTTAATAATTGGAAAAGCAGCTGCTCTCCATGGCTCTATCGTGATTGTTTCTCCATCATTGAAATGACGCATGTGCAATTGACATGTAGTCGTTCCTTTCGTCGGACCATGTGCACGACCGTTGATATACATACTGCAACTCCCGCAAATTCCCTCACGACAGTCGTGATCAAAAGCCACAGGATCTTTCCCTGCACGAATCAATCGGTCGTTCAACACATCCAGCATTTCCAAAAAGGACATGTGCGTACTTACTCCCGGCATATCGTACAATTCGAATGTGCCTTTGGAATCAGCGTTTCTCTGTTTCCAGATTTTTAGTTTGAGGTTGATGGTTTCCATTTTCAGTTGGTCGGTTGTCAGTTGGTCAGTTGTCAGTTTTGGCAGATTTCTTTTTGAGATAGTTTGTTAATCCATAAATCATTTTACTTATCTCATTTATTTCCTGCGTTAATTTTAATGATGACTCCTGATTTAAATAATTTAATCTTTCAGAAATTATAATGAATGTTTCTAATTCGCTTAATGAACTATTCGAAATGTTCAGAAAGTAGAGTAGTGAAGGAGTACTATTCCTGACCCAACCTTCTGCTATATTTGAAGGAGCCGAAAATGCAGCCCTTCTCATTTGGCTTGTTATTCCGAATACTTCTGATTTTGGATATTGATTTGTTATTGTATAAATTTCTATTGTTAATTCCAGACTTCTTTTCCAGATTTCCAATTCTTTGTAGTTAGTTATTTTCATATAGGATTTTTAACCTAATGTAAACAACCATTTTCTCCATCACTGTTTTTATAATAAGGATAAATTAAAATCTTCGGATCAAATCTATAATGAACGTCCCGCTATCTCTCCACTTTCCGCTAACTGACCAACTGACAACTAACCAACTGGCCAACTACTTGTACGACCTCGCCGAAGGATGCACCACATCAAACTCCAACTGCTCTTTATTCAACATAGGTTCTGCGTTTTCGCCGGTGAATTCCCAGGCTGCTACGAATGAGAAGTTGTCGTCGTCGCGTTTTGCTTCGCCTTCTTCGGTTTGTGATTCTTCACGGAAATGTCCGCCGCATGATTCACGGCGCATCAATGCATCCTGTATCATGAGCTCGCCTAATTCTATGAAGTCGGCAACACGTCCTGCTTTATCTAATTCCGGATTAAAATCTTTTATTTCGCCCGGCACTTTTACATCGCTCCAGAATTCCTTTTTTAATTCGCGTACAAGTTGCAATGCTTTTGTTAATCCTTGTTCATTGCGTGCCATTCCGCAGTATTCCCACATGATCTTACCTAATTTTTTGTGTAAGTCTTCAACGGTTTGTTTTCCATTTATACCTTTCAATTTTTCCAATCGGTCGCGAACAGATTTTTCTGCTTCTTCAAATGCCGGATGACTGACAGGAATTGCCGGTGTGCGAATTTCATCGGCAAGAAATTCTCCAATCGTATAAGGAATTACGAAGTAACCATCCGCTAAACCTTGCATGAGCGCAGATGCTCCAAGTCGATTCGCTCCGTGATCACTGAAGTTACATTCTCCTAATGCATAGAGTCCTGGAACTGTCGTCATTAAGTTATAATCAACCCACAGTCCGCCCATTGTATAGTGAACTGCCGGATAAATACGCATCGGTGTTTTGAATGGATCGTCTCCTGTAATTTTTTCATACATCTCGAATAAATTTCCATAACGCTCATTGATGACCTCACGTCCTAATCGTTCGATTGCATCTCTGAAGTCGAGGAATACTGCCAGTCCGCTCGGACCAACACCAAGACCGTCATCGCACACTTGCTTGGCTGCACGGGATGCCACATCACGCGGCACGAGATTTCCAAATGCAGGATATCTTCTTTCTAAATAATAATCTCTTTCTTCATTTGGAATTTCTTCCGGCTTGCGTTTGTCGGCTTTTGCTTTTGGAACCCATACACGACCATCATTCCGCAAGCTTTCACTCATGAGTGTCAGCTTGGATTGGTAATCACCGGAAACAGGTATACAGGTAGGATGAATTTGTGTGAAACACGGATTACCGAAATATGCACCTTGTTTGTATGCTTTCCAGTTTGCCGTTACATTCGATCCCATTGCATTGGTAGAGAGATAAAATACATTTCCGTATCCTCCTGATGCCAGAACAACTGCGTGACCGAAGTGACGTTCAGTTTCACCGGTAACTAAATTACGTGCAATGATACCGCGTGCTTTGCCATCGATTTTTACGACTTCAAGCATTTCATGGCGATTGTACATTTTCAAATTGCCTTTTGCAATCTGACGCGACATGGCACTGTATGTTCCTAACAAAAGTTGTTGTCCTGTTTGTCCGCGTGCATAAAATGTTCGCGAAACCTGCACACCGCCAAACGAACGATTGTCAAGCAAGCCGCCATATTCTCTGGCAAAAGGAACACCTTGTGCAACACACTGATCGATGATTGAAGTGCTGATTTCTGCCAAACGGTAAACGTTTGCTTCACGAGCACGATAGTCACCACCTTTTACCGTATCGTAGAAAAGACGAAATACACTATCGCCATCGTTTGAATAATTTTTCGCTGCATTGATTCCGCCCTGCGCTGCAATACTGTGAGCACGGCGCGGACTGTCCTGAAAGCAGAAACATTTTACAGAGTATCCTAATTCTGCAAGACTTGCTGCAGCTGCTCCGCCTGCAAGACCGGAACCGATGACAAGGATTTCAATTTTACGTTTGTTAGCAGGGTTTACAAGCTTAACAGTTGATTTATATTTTGTCCATTTGGTCTCTAATGAACCTTCCGGAATTCTGGAATTTATTTTAGTCATACCCTGTTGGGTTTAATTTATGAAACTGAAATATGTTTTCTAACAATTGAATGGCAAAAAGGATTCGATTGCTTATGGATTCATAATATTTGTTGAAATGCCAAACAAGTCGAAGAAAAAAACAATCGGGAAGCTGGCAAATCCTACCATGATCAAAAGTGCTATGGAAGTACCAATGCTTTTAATGGTACCACGGTATTTGTGGTTATTGACTCCGAGTGTCTGGAATGCCGATTGAAATCCATGGTTCAAATGTGCGCCAAGAAGAACCATTGAAACCAGATACAGAGCAGCATACCAATTGCTTTGGAAAGCTTGAGCCACGTCATAGCTCATTGACGTTTCCGGTGCTCCAAAGCGGTGAGGGAAGAAGAAAGTCCGTAAATGAACTACCAGAAAAAACAGGACAATAGTTCCGGAAAGACCCATGTTTCTGGAAAACCAGGAGCTGGTTCCGGCAGGATGACTGACAGCATATCCAACAGGACGGGCTTTTTTATTTTGTTGTGTGAGAAAAAGGGCATCCAGTACGTGAATAATAATACTTCCGAATAAAGCATATTCAATTATTCGAATAAGTAAATTTCCTGTCATGAATTCCGTATATTCGTTGAAGGCTTTGCCGCCATCCAGTTTATACAACAATAAATTTCCGTACAAGTGTTCAAACAGGAAGGCGATCAGAAAAAGTCCGGTTAGGGCCATGACCAGTTTCCGTCCTACTGAGGTGTAAAATATTTTTAATGATTCGACCATTGTAATTTTTAGATATATACTGACTGTTAAAAGAGATTTCCTGCATCCGGATAAACAATATCCAATTCCATTAGTTTTAGAACGTGACAAATGTATATGGCTCAAGCCGTTTTTCAAAAGATAAATGAACAAATAACCAACAGTATAATCTTTACTTCTTATGAACCTTTTAAAAAATGAAATCTGGAAAGAAATCCGGTTGGATTCAAAAAAGCAACGAACACACTACGGCGTCTCCAATAAGGGGAGAATTTGTAGTTTCAAGACTACGATTGACGAGCATAAAGTGCTCAAAGGCACCGTTGTAAATGGGTATCCGGCATTGAAGTTGAAAATCAGCGAAACGGACTATCAATTTTATATTCACAAGTTAGTAGCACAATACTTTTTGAAAAAAGGAGGTAAATCCAGAACATTTGTACTCCACCTTGACTTTCACAAACTCAACAACAAAGTTTCCAATCTGTGTTGGGCCAATCAGGAGGAGATGGCCATTCATCAACAAAAAAGTCCGTTGGTTAAATCCTACCGAACACGCACCAAAATCAAAGGACATAAATTGAAAGCAACTCAGGTTGCACAAATAAAATCCATTCTGAAACAGAAAAATCGTCGCCTGCTTATCAGAGACATTGCCGACAAATTTGGTATTAGTCAAATGCAGTTATACAGGATTAAATCAGGAGAAAACTGGGGGCACGTAAAAGCGGGGTGAAACGGATAGACTAATAGACTAATTTCCTATTATTTTGGTTTGCGAAAATCAATAATCAATAATTTTATTTGGTATTTAAAATAACAATTATGTTTGATCTGTAAAAAGGTTTTTGATCTTTTTAGCAGAAGGTTTTTTGTTGTACTATTAAATTTGATTCTTTAATTGCTAGTTGCATTTT
>JAYSPU010000145.1:0-3157 GCA_043721935.1 Bacteroidota bacterium
GTAAGATCTGCTGCTGCACTGACAATGTTCAAGCTGGTTTCGTTGATAAATTTTTGTTTTAATCGTTCCGTAAAAGTTTGACTCAATGACGGCGGCCCTAATGCAGCTGTTTTTGTAAAATACCGGATGTTTACCGTTTTAATATCCGGCGAAACGGACGCTCCTGTCATAGAGTAATTCACCTTACACCCAATGAGTGCAAGGAAACAAAAAGCTATAAACGGGAGAAGTTTTTTCAATTCTAATTCTTCTTTATTTTGCCACGAATGCAATTCGTCTGCTCTAATTCTATTAATCTATTGGTCATTTCCTCTTAATGCAAATCATATTCATTCATTTTCCTATAAAGTGTTCGTTCTGAAATTCCAAGCTCTTTTGCAGCGTGTTTTCTTTTGCCTTTATATTTAACAAGTGCTTTACGAATAAAGTCTTTTTCTTTATCAGCCAGCGAAAGCGATTCTTCCACTTCAATATGTTTTTGTACAGGTGAAACAGTAATTGCTGAAGTATACGGTGTCGGACGAAATACGATATTTTGTTCTGCCATTTCTTCGTGTCCGTTTTCAGGTTGTAATTGATTGAGAAGTTGTTCTTTTCTTTCCATCCACTTTGGATCATTCGGTGCATGCTGAAGAATTTCATTGATCAACACTTTCATGTCGTGCATGTCTTTCTTCATTTCGAAAAGTACTTTGTATAAAAGTTCTCGTTCAGTAAATTCTTTTTCGTTCCGTTGTTCTCCTTTTACGTGAACCGGTAATGTATTCAGTGGTGATGGTGGTAAATAGTTTAATAAAGTTTCCATACTTACCTCCCTGCTTTTTTCCAGAATGGAAAGTTGTTCGGTAATGTTTTTTAACTGTCGAATGTTTCCCGGCCATCTGTATTCCGATAAAACATGTGCAGCATCCGGTTGAAGTTGTAAGACTGGAATCCGGTAGCGTTCAGCAAAGTCACTTGCAAACTTTCGGAATAACAAATGAATGTCTTCTTTCCGTTCACGCAAAGGTGGAACACGAATTGGGACAGTGTTTAACCGGTAATATAAATCTTCACGGAATTTCCCTTCTTCAATCGCTCTTAATAAATCTACATTCGTTGCACCAACTACGCGGACATTTGTTTTCTGAGATTTTGAAGAACCGACTTTTATAAATTCACCCGTTTCAAGTACACGGAGCAATCGAACCTGTGTGTTTAGAGGAAGCTCGCCAACTTCATCGAGAAAAATAGTTCCTCCATCGCTTACTTCAAAATATCCTTTGCGTGCTTCATGTGCCCCGGTGAAAGAACCTTTTTCATGACCGAATAATTCAGAGTCAATTGTCCCTTCCGGAATTGCGCCGCAGTTTACGGCAATGTATGGTCCGTGTTTGCGAGGACTTAATTGATGAATTATCTGAGGAAAAACTTCTTTACCAACACCACTTTCACCTGAAATTAAAACAGAGATTTCAGTCGGAGCAACTTGTTTGGCAACATTGATTGCATGCTCAAGCAATGGCGAATTGCCGATAATGCCAAACCGAGATTTTATTTCCTGAATAGTCATACGTCACATTCAAAATTAGTCACCGTCAATAATTCCAATCAATGTCGCCGGAGTGCAATCTGTAATTTTTACTTCTACATAATCACCCGGCTTGTAATCGGCACGAGGGAAAATAACGACTTTATTCTGACTGTTTCGTCCCGACAAATGTTGATCGGATCGTTTAGAAACAGCTTCTGCTAAAACGGTAAATGTTTTTCCTAAATCAAGCTTATTGCTTTCAAATGAAAGACGAGCCTGCACTACAATTATTTCACTTAACCGGCGTGATTTCACTTCTTCTGAAATGTCATCCGGAAATTTACGAGCGGCCATTGTTCCCGGACGCTCAGAATATTTGAACATATACGCATATTCATATCCTGCATATTCCATCAATGAAATAGTGTCGTTGTGTTCTTCATCTGTCTCACTGCAAAAGCCTGTAATGATATCTGTTGAAATTCCACAGCCGGGAATAATGCGTTTGATAGAATCAATTCTTTTTATATAATCTTCACGGCTATATCCGCGATTCATTTTTTCCAATATACGAGTGTTACCCGATTGAACAGGCAAGTGAACATACTTGCAAATGTTATCGTGCTTGGCAATGACATGCAAAACAGCATCCGTCATGTCGCGAGGATTACTCGTAGAAAACCGAATACGCAATTTCGGATCAACCTTAGCTACCAGTTCCATTAAATCGGCAAACGTGGTAAATACTTTTTGTTCTTCTGCAGGAAGCAAATGATTCAATGCAGCATGTACCGTTTCTTCCGGCAAATCTTTTTTCGGTCCGCCGCCCCAGTATAAATAGGAGTCTACATTTTGACCCAACAACGTTACTTCACGATAGCCGGCTTTGAAAAGTTCATGCGCTTCATTGACGATTGATTCAGGATCGCGGCTGCGTTCACGGCCTCGTGTAAAAGGTACAACACAAAACGAACACATATTATCACAGCCACGCATGATGGAAATAAATCCGCTGATGCCATTGGTGCTTAATCGCACAGGACTTATTTCAGCATACGTTTCTTCTCTTGATAAAAGAACATTCACTGCTTTTTGACCTGACTCGGCTGTTGCTATCAGATTCGGTAAATCGCGATAAGCATCGGGACCAACGACTAAGTCAACCAGTTTTTCTTTTTCAAGTAATTCTGTTTTCAAACGTTCAGCCATGCAGCCTAACACACCAATTATCAAGTCGACATTTTTCTTTTTATTTTTTCTGATTTCTCTTAAGCGAGCCCAGATCTTTAATTCAGCATTATCTCTGATTGCACAGGTATTGAGGAAAATAACATCTGCTTCTTCCATTACCCGAGTCGTTTCAAAGCCCATTCCCGTCATGATAGAAGCGACAATTTCGCTGTCAGAAAAGTTCATGGCGCAACCATAACTTTCGAGGTAAAGCTTTTTACCATTCGATTTCACAGGATTTTCAGCCATAACAGCTTCGCCCTGCCTTGATTCATCTATTGTTTTGATACCGGAAAAAGTCATTTGTCTTTTACTAAGGGTCGCAAAGATAACCTATTTCGGTATGTGTGACAACTTGGCATAGAGTCTTAATGGATAAAATTTGGTGAGAATAGATGGATTTTTTCAAATTGC
>JAYSPU010000146.1:0-11960 GCA_043721935.1 Bacteroidota bacterium
AACCGTAACTTTATAAACGAATATATGTCCGGTAAGAAAATGATTCTTCCTTTGAATGCCTTTCGTGATTTTGCACAGGAAACAGGTGCGACTACACGTTTTGCAATCCGGTATTTCAGAGAAGTATTTTTTCCTCCTTATGAATTCAAAGAAGTCCTTCGTCAGTCATACGCGATTGGTTACTTATCCCTTCCTTTAGTCGGACTCACGACATTCATTATTGGTCTCGTCATTACCTTGCAATCTCGACCGACACTAGTGGAGTTCGGTGCTGAATCGTGGTTACCTGCAATGGTAAGTGTATCCATCATCAGGGAAATTGGCCCTGTTATAACTGCACTCATTTGTGCAGGTAAAATTGGTTCAGGAATTGGCGCTGAATTAGGTTCAATGAAAGTAACTGAACAGATTGATGCCATGGAAGTCAGCGGGACGAATCCTTTTAAATACATTGTTGTTTCGCGCATCATAGCTACAACATTAATGATTCCTATTCTCGTTATCATCGGTGATGGAATTGCACTCTATGGTGCATATCTGGCCGTGAAAATTAATGGAACAGTCAGCTTTACTCTTTTTTTTCATCAGGTTTTTGAAACGCTGGAGTTTAGTGATGTTATTCCTTCTATCATTAAATCATTCTTTTTTGGTTTTTCAATCGGACTAATTGGCTGCTACAAAGGATATCATTCAAAGAAAGGAACAGAAGGAGTTGGGCAATCAGCAAATTCTGCTGTTGTCGTATCATCAATTTTAATTTTTATTATTGACTTGATTGCTGTGCAGGTAACTGAATTTTTTGACTTTATATGATCTTATGGATCTTTCACAAACCATAAATTACAATGAATATTCGATGGCGAAAGTCTACGGTGAAACGATTATTGAAATTGATCGAGTCAATAAATCGTTCGGCGATAATCACGTTCTACAAAATTATACATTAAATATTCGAAAAGGTGAAAACGTTGTTGTCCTCGGTAAATCAGGTTGCGGTAAATCAGTTTTGATAAAATGTGTCGCCGGATTATTACGATACGATTCAGGTTCAATAAAAGTATTTGGTAATGAAATCGCATCGTTGTCACATAAAACGCTTGATGAATTACGAGTTAAAATTGGTTTCGTGTTTCAAAGCAGTGCATTATATGATAGTATGACGGTTAGTGAAAATCTGGAATTTCCTTTTCGCAGACATCGAAAGAATAAGTCCGATAAAGATATTGTTGAAATTGTAAAAGATACTTTAAACAACGTCGGATTAATTCATACAATTGATTTAATGCCTTCAGAATTATCCGGAGGTATGCGGAAACGTGTCGGATTAGCACGCGCATTAATGCTAAATCCGGATATTATACTTTATGATGAACCTACAACAGGCCTTGATCCCATTACATCAAAAGAAATTAGTAATTTAATGCTTAAAATGCAGCAAAAATATAATACTTCTTCCATTATCATTTCACACGATATGCATTGCGCTCAACTTACCGCTAACCGTCTGTCGGTTATGCACAATGGAATTAATTATGCAGAAGGGACTTTCGATCAAATGAAATCAAATACTGATCCGGTCGTACACGCTTTTTTTGAACTTATATGACAAAAGAAAACTCACGTAATATTCGTCTTGGACTTTTTGTGTTAAGTGGGATTTTCCTGTTGATCATTTCACTCTATTTTATTGGAAGTAAACGAAACATGTTTGATACTACTTTTAAAGTGTATGCAATTTTTCAAAATGTGAATGGCTTAAAAGAAGGCGGTAATGTTCGGTTTTCCGGAATTGATGTTGGTACCATTGAAAGGATTGATATTATAAATGACACTTCTATTCGTGTCGAAATGGTTATTGAAGATAAATTGAAAAACACAATTCGTAAAAATGCATTGGCGAGTATTGGAACGGATGGATTGATGGGAAATAAATTAGTTAACATTGATCCTGTTAACGAGCAGGCAGTGCTCGTTAAAGAAGGAGAAACACTGACGTCTGTGAAAACGGTAAATACTGAAGTCATGTTGCGAACATTGGAAATCACTAATCATAACATTGCTTTAGTCTCCGCTGATTTGAAAAATATTACCGATAGCCTTGTTTCTGAACAAGGAACATTGTATAAAATACTTTTAGATACTTCTATGGGTTCTGCTTTGAAAAATATTTTACAAAATGTAAGTACTGTCGGCGAAGATCTTTCTGTCATGACAAATGATCTTTCTTCTATGGTGAAAAATGTTAAGAATGGGAAAGGAACAATGGGTTTGTTGCTTAGCGATTCATCAATGGCGATGGATTTATCTACAACAGTTGAGAATGTAAAAATAAGCAGTAAAAAAATTGTTGAAGTATCAGAAAGTTTAAATGCGCTTGTAAGCCGTTTAAACAATGAAAAAGGTTTGCTCAATACGATAGGGACGGATACTGCCATCAGCAATCAGTTAAAGCAAACCATTCAAAACCTCCAATCAGGAACTGATAATTTTAATCAAAGTATGGAAGCACTCAAGCATTCATTTCTGCTTCGTGGCTATTTTAAAAAACAAGAGTCGGAACAAAAGAAACAATTGAATAAAAATTAACCATACTTCAAATTGAACTTAAATGCTTTCTTTTTTAAAATGATTCCTTACGTGTGCAGCTATTTCTCCTTCTGTCATATAATCGACTGAATGTGTACGAATATTTTTTCCCGGTAAAAGTTTTTCATCATTTAAAAAATTCTGAAATTCATTTTTAGCTGTAGTCGGACCAAATACATAGATTTCTTTGTATGGTGTTAATTTTTCTGCTACAAGCTGATAGAATTTTCTAAGTTCATTCTGAGATCGTTCATTTTTTGTACGTTCATTATTCGTTGATCGATTGTTTCCCAGTCTGGAGCCATCAGCACCTTCTCCCTCTATTCGAACATGGGTTTTAAAAGGCGATTCAACATTAGTAAGTGTAGCTCCGGTTGAATCAATTACTTTAGCTTCAGAATGATCCATCCAAACGGCAATGTTTATGGAGGCACTATCTGTGGTTTTCATATTTATTGCTTTTAAAGGTGAGTGTAAATTTATATGTTTGACAACATACTTATTCCATTTTAATCAAGATATTGTTAATTGATGAATCAAAGATTGATCTTTGTCAAGTGATTGTGTGATTCTCGTCATACAATTGGGTAAACACAGCTATTGTATTGAATTTTATCAGGTAGTTGAAATAGCAGTTTGAGCGAAAACAGAATGAAAATATTTAAGCAGTCACCTGATCTTTTGAATGACATTGTTCAATGGGATGTACATACCTGGTCAAAAGCCATTCAGTTTTGGGAGGAAAAGGTGAATTGGAACGATGTTCAAAATGGATTAGAGTTGGGCGGACATCAGGGTGGATTGTCACTTTGGTTAGCTATGAAAGGCATTGATGTCGTGTGTTCCGACTTGAAGGATGTAAAACTAACGGCAAAGAAGTTGCACGAAAAATATCCGCTCATAAAATCTATTCAATACGAAGATATAGATGCAACAAACATTCACTATGAAAACCATTTTGATATAATTATTTTCAAATCAATTCTTGGTGGTATTGGAAGAAATAAGAATTACGCTGCGCAAAATCTGGTGATGGATCAGATTTATAAAGCACTTAAACCGGGTGGTAAACTTTTGTTTGCTGAAAATGCAAAAGGTTTGCGATTGCTTCAGTTGATGAGAAAAAAATTCGCCGGATGGGGAAGTGCCTGGAATTATTTATCTGTTGACGAAATGCAGAAGTTGCTAAAGCCGTTTTCTACTTTTGAAATAAAATCAACCGGTGTCATTGCTGCGTTTGGGAGTAATGAAAGATTAAGACGAGTGCTTGCTTCAGTTGATAATAGATTGCTCAATCATATTTTTTCAGATCGTTCTAAATACGTAGTGTACGGTTACGCTCAAAAATAAGCATGAAGAAGTTTTTAATTACTAGTTTGTTTTAAGTTAATTTAAAAAAAGGCTTCAGTTTTATTTGGGTGAATGAAAAAACAATAGTTGAATTTTTTTGTTTTTTCAACTTGAGGATTGATCTGAATAGTACTTCCTTTTTAGCCAAAATGAAACATTCACAAGAGCGATCAAAGCAGGCACTTCTACCAGTGGGCCAATGACTCCTGCAAATGCTTGTCCGCTGTTGATGCCAAAAACTCCAATGGCTACTGCAATTGCTAATTCAAAATTATTGCCTGCAGCGGTGAAAGAAATGGAAGCATTTGTTGCATAGTCTGCACCTTTTTTCTTTGCCAGTAAAAAACTAATCAGAAACATTAAGATGAAGTAAATGACCAGTGGAATCGCAATTCGAATGACATCAAATGGTAATCTGACAATAAGTTCTCCTTTCAAACTGAACATCACCATGATCGTAAACAATAATGCAATCAAGGTAAGCGGTGAAAGAAATGGAATAAATTTTTGATCGTACCACTCAATTCCTTTTGCTCTGATTAAAAAATATCGGGTTAGAAATCCGGCTAGAAATGGAATGCCTAAATAAATGCCAACGCTTTCTGCAATTTGGCCAATCGTAATAGAAACGATCGTTCCTGAAAAACCGAAAAGTGGTGGAAGGATAGTGATGAATACATAAGCATAGACACTGTAAAGGATTACTTGAAATATACTATTCAAGGCAACCAGACCTGCAGCGTATTCACGACTTCCTTCTGCTAATTCATTCCAGACAATTACCATTGCAATGCAACGAGCGAGACCAATGAGTATTAATCCTACCATGTACTCCGGATAGTCATGTAAAAAAAGTATCGCAAGAAAAAACATCAGGATGGGTCCGATTATCCAGTTGAGTAATAAGGAAAGTCCGAGTACACGTGTATTTGCAAATACTTTCGTCAATTGATCGTATCTCACCCGTGTAAAAGGCGGATACATCATCAGGATTAATCCGATTGCTATTGGAATATTAGTCGTGCCGGATGAAAATGATTGGATAAATGATGATGAGTTCGGTAAAAAATATCCAATCGCTACACCGATTCCCATTGCCAGAAATATCCAAAGAGTTAGATAGCGATCCAATGAAGACAGTTTCTTTCTACTTGGAATCGTTGTATTTTTTTTTACGCTCATAGAAGACTTGAAATTTGAAAGGCTGACAATTTCGCAAAAATTAGATCTGAAGTCGGGACCAACCAACTGTATTTTTCAAAAGTACCTTGAATAAACCGGTTTATCGTGTTAACAATCCATCATTTTTTTAAAAAATCAAAAGGATGTGTTAGCTTTGATATCTTTCAATACAACTTTTGTCAATTAAGTTCTGATCATAAAATCAACTATTTGTCATGAAAAAATTCTTAAAGTATTTCGGAATAGTCATTTTAATTATCGTAGTTATCATTGGTGCAGGAGCCACTTTTATTTCAGTGCGAGGTATCCCATCGTATGAACCCGGAAAAATTCAAATGAAAGTAGAAGTAACTCCGGAGAGATTAGAGCGTGGTAAAAAACTGGCTTCTCTCCTATGTAAGCAATGTCATTTTGATCCGAAGACCGGTGGTTTAACCGGATTAATAATGGACGATGCGCCTGAAGAATTTGGGGTGCTTTATTCAAAGAATATTACGCAGAGTGAAAAATACGGTATTGCCGATTGGACAGATGGGGAACTTGCCTATATGCTGAGAACAGGAATAAATAAGCATGGTAAATATACTCCGCCATGGATGGTAAAGTTGCCATTGATTTCAGACGAAGACTTACTTTCCATCATTGCCTTTTTACACAGCGACGATCCATTAGTCAAAGCCAATGATATTCCTGATCGGGAATGTGAGCCTTCTTTTTTATCTAAGTTTCTTTGTTACGTAGCATTTAAACCGCTTTCATATCCGCAGCAACCTGTTGTAGCTCCCGATACATCAGATCATATTGCATATGGACGTTACTTAGCCGCAGGTGTTGTGGATTGTTACAGCTGCCACTCGGCCGATTTTAAAACTATGGATCCGATGTATCCTGAAAAAACAGTTGGATTCTTCGGCGGAGGGAATCAATTATTCACACCCGATAAACAGGTTATCTTTTCTGCAAATCTGACTTTTGATCCGACTGGTATTAAAGATTGGACAGTCGACCAATTTACAGGTGCTGTGATGTATGGCAGAAGACCCGATGGACGTCAACTACGACTTCCAATGCTTCCATTCGTTAATCTTGATAGTGCTGAGGTATCTTATATCTATGAATTTTTAAAATCCATACCACCTATTCACAACGAAGTGAAACGCAATTTTAATTGAGATAATTTATTCGTCAGATTGCAATTAAACAACTCGTCAAGAATAAATACCCGGATTTTCTCTGCGAGATCTCTGCGAGATTAGCGAGATCTGCGGGATCTGCGGGAGATAACCAACGCTACAAAAACAATTCAACGTCGATTAAATCTTCCAACTAAATTTTTTCTCCCACAGAATTCACAGATACCACAGAAACTCCACAGAATTTTTATCTGCGAGATCTCTGCGCAATCCTCGCGATCTGCAGGGCATAATCCGACGATTTACAAATCATCAATCCCGAAAACCACCATTGCATTGCCTTGATTAGTCAAGCAAATCAATTCATTCGCGGATAGATTTTTTCTTAGCGGTGTTTCACGGTTAATTTAAAATCAAATCCCAATGAATCATGAAAAGGAATTATATTAAAGTATGCTTGGTATTATTTTTTTTCAACCTATCATCTGAAAAATCATTTTCGCAAAAGACATTGTCTGCTCAAGACTATGTAACCGTTACAATGGATCTCCAGGGAATCCTTGAATTAAAAATGCAAACCGATCCTCAGGTTGATTTTGTTTTTAATTCTATTCAGAAATACCAAACCGGAATTACAAAATACAATGCAACCGTTCTTGAAGTCAACGCCACCGTTCCCTGGGATTTATATGCACAACCAGCCACTCAATACTGGAATCAACAAACAGCCTACGGAATCGGAAACCGTTCTCAGAATATGCTGCCAGCAGAAATACTTCAATTGCAAACAAGTCAGACGACTGACAAGTTTAGTATGACAAGTTTCAATAGTTTCATTGGCTTGACAAGTAATTTTGGAACCAATCTGGCTATTCAATCACCATCTGCAGCTACTCAATTTATTTCGGGAAATTTTGGATCTGCTGCAAATAATCTATCACGGCAGCAGGAACCTGTTCGCATGTCTCAAATGAATCAGCGTTTTTCAATTCATTACAGGATAAAACCAGGTGTTCCGGCAACGTTTCCCGATTTGAATGAACAATACCCTGAAGTCGCTTCCACTTCGTTTTCAACAACAACATCAATACAACCCGGCCTTTATATTTTAGAAGTAGTGTATACATTGGCCGAAGACCTTTAAGGGACTCCACAGAGATTTCTTGCTTCAAAGCATTTGATGTTTGCCAGACATCTGACCGATCTTCCTTTTAAATGGCTTCAATTTCACCTGAATCGGGGACTTTCACCTTATATGCTGAATAATAGCGCTTTTGCTTGCCTTTTTTCCTCTTTTTTGCTTTCTTTGCAGCCCTTAAAAACGGGTCCAAAGCACTATGGAACGCAATGTAAAACTGTTCGCCGGTACAGCAACCGGTTATCTCGCTGAAAGCATAGCATCAAGCTATGGTCAATCGCTTGGTAATGTAAACGTTGCCCGATTCAGTGACGGAGAGTTTTCACCATCATTTGATGAATCCGTTCGCGGTTGTGATGTTTTTATTATCCAATCCACTTTTGCACCGTCTGATAATCTGATGGAACTTCTGTTATTGATTGATGCTGCTAAAAGAGCATCTGCTCATTATATAACAGCTGTCATTCCATATTTCGGTTTTGCGCGTTCTGACCGTAAAGACAAACCAAGAGTTTCCATTGCTTCTAAATTGGTTGCAAATTTATTGACCGCAGCAGGTGCTACACGCATTATGACGATGGACTTACATGCACCTCAGATTCAAGGATTTTTTGATGTTCCTGTAGATCATTTAGAACCGTCATCTTTATTTGTTCCCTATATCGAATCGTTAGGATTGAAAAATCTGACTGTAGCAGCACCTGATATGGGTGGAGTGAATCGCGCAAGAGGTTATGCGAAATATTTTAATGCTGAAATGGTGATTTGTGATAAACATCGTAAAAAAGCAAATGAAATAGATACCATGACCGTCATCGGTGAAGTGGAAGGAAGAGATATTTTACTTGTTGATGATATCGTTGATACAGCAGGAACTCTTTCTAAAGCTGCGGATATGTTATTTGATAAAGGTGCTAGCAGTGTAAGAGCGATTTGTACACATGCTGTCCTTTCAGGAAAAGCGTATGAGCGAATTGAAAAATCAAAAATTACAGAGTTAGTAGTTACCGATACGATTCCTTTGCGTCAACATTCTGATAAGATTAAAGTCATTCCAACTGCTGAACTTTTTGCACGAATCATTAAACGTGTATATGTCTATGAAAGCATCAGTCAGTTATTTCTCGTTTAATCGATTATTTAAAAAGAATTAATACAATCAATAAATAATAATAAACAATCATTAATAAAAAAATCAATGAAATCAATTTCAATTAGCGGAACAAAGAGAGCAGCTCAGACAAAACAGGAAATAAAAAGCCTGAGAGCACAGGGTATGGTTCTGTGTGTACTTTATGGTGGAAAAGAACAAATCCACTTTAGTGCGCCGGTACTTGCCTTTAAAGGATTGGTGTACACACCGGAAGTATATACTGTTGATTTGGTTATCGATGGCGTAACTTACAAGGCAGTCATGAAGGACATTCAGTACCACCCGGTATCTGACAATATCCTGCACATCGATTTTCTTGAACTTGACGACGCGAAAAGGGTAACTATTTATATTCCGATCCGGATTACCGGTAACTCAATTGGTGTTCGTGCAGGTGGTCAATTAATAACTAAAATGAGAAAAGTGAAAATTTCTGCTTTCGCAAAAGATCTTCCTGATTTCGTTTCAGTTCCAATTGACAATATGAACATTGGCGATACAGTAAAGGTTCGTGACCTTTCAATTCCTAAAGTTGAATTATTAGACAGTCCGAATAATGTCGTGACTGCGGTTCGTACAACGCGTGCCGTTGTAACAACAGCTGATGCCGCTCCTGTAGCAGGAGCTGCTGCACCTGCTGCTGCCGCTGCACCGAAAAAGTAATCAATTGTTTTGTAAAAAAACGGCTGCTTAATTGCTGCCGTTTTTTTTATGCCTATGAATCGGGTTGAAATAATTGAAGACGCTGCTTTTATATTAATCTAAAAAAAACTTTCCCTTCAGTTAAAAATTCTGATTAAAATAGTTTTAATTCATTCCATCCTGAATCACAAAACGATTCATTGCTACCGTTGGCTGATAGTCTTTGAAGTCAAGCTCGAAAATATTTTTTAATTTTTGGGATAATTCAAGAAGCCCCGTGGGTTTGATGAAGTATAAATTCGCTCCCTTTTCCATGGATTCCATAATGTCTTTATTCTGACCGGATGTAGAATAAATGATAACCGGCAGCTTAGTCAAACGTATGTCTTTTCTGATTCCTTCCAGACATTCAAATCCATTAAGCCTGGGCATATTCAGATCGAGGAAGATCAATTCAGGTAATTTGTGCTGCTCGTTTTTCAGATAGGCCATCAACGATTCTCCGTTCTCGAGCAATTCTAAATGTATTGTTGGATTTAATAGAACCACAGCTTCATAAAACAATTGTCGGTCGTCAGCATCATCATCTGCTAAAACAATGAAATTTGGAAAAGTAAGTGCGTGGGTCAAGAGTAAACAGTTAAAATCTGTTTACGAATAAACGAATTTATTTTTAATAAGTAAATCCTTTTTGAAAAGGTTTGAAATATTAAATGTTAGAATAGATTGATGTATATTCAGTATAGACGATTCGTGATATTTCTGCAACTATTTGCGTCAATTGATCAAGATTTGAGCCTGAAGTCATCACTCCAATTAGGTATGGGCTATTATTGACAAACACAATTCCAAATTCATGCAATTGTGCTTTTGTACCTATGATTCGCTCTCCGAATTTATGAGCAACCGGTACGGATGGATCAATGCCGGCTTTTAATCCTTTAGAGAATGTACTTAGCGTTAATAGTTTCAACCCATATTCTGCAAGGTCTGCTCTCACATATGTCGCACTATAAAGTACTCGGAAAAATTTTCCAAAGTCTCTGATTGTTATATAATATTCTTTGTAAGGGTCAGGTAATGGAATATTAAGATCAGCAAACATTTGCTCATAGATGTTTGTATTCATGTTCTGACTCAGCAATAAGGCCGCATCATTGTCTGAATATTTTATCATGTAAGTCAGTAAATCGCGAACAGTATAATAGGAGTTCTCTGGTAGTTTGAAGTCAACTATGTTTGCAGAATTGCCTCCTGAAAAATGCTGGGCGAAAAAGATTTTTTTATTTAATACGCCCGGATTTGTTTCTGCTTCTTTGAGATAAACCAACACGTATATGATTTTACTCATACTCGCCGGATTGTATGTGTTGTTAGGATTAATACTGAACCAGGAGCCATCACTTAGTTTTCGGATGTAAACAGAAACGTTTTCTGCTTGCTGATTAGATTTTACCTGGGCAATATAATTATCCACTTTATTACGTATCGGCAAAAGCACACCACTTTCGTTGCTGATGTCAGATAAAATTAATGGGTGTACTAATTCGTAGTTTTTCAACCTGATTTGCTCCATTGTTTCCGGACATTTTGGACCCGAAGGAATATGATTGTTTGGCTTAGCAGGTAAAACTTTTGCAATTGTAAATGCAGAAGCAAATGCCACAACAACTGAAATGAGCATCGTTAAAATTGAAACTTTTTTAGTAAGTAACATTGGTGTATCTTCCTTTTACTTTGATGTGTGATTAATTTCCAGACAGTGCAACTAATAAAAATAAGTAGAAGCTAAAGTGAAGAACCGTCAAAATTAAACTTTTTAACCTGTATATGGGGCGACATTTGTCATATAATACACATATTTTTCTCATTTTGGGTTATAGAATGTCCATTTCTTCTTTGTTCGGTATTTCACCGAGCAAAGCATAGGATTTACCAAGCTGCCTTTCCTATGAGATGTTTGCCCTGATTTTATTCTCGTGAAATTATTAAAAGTTAAAGAGTAATCCAATGGTTCACCATTCAAATTTGTTAAAAATGATTTTTAAACAATAACAGGATGTGCTTTTGGATGTCGATTCTAAAAAAGGGATCATATTTATGATAACTAAAACTTAAACCCTAATTTTTAAGTTTTGAGTTCTTTATCCTGAAGCAGCTTCAATGATGGCTTTAATGGTCGTAAAGCTTATCGGTTTTCCTAAAAAATCATCTGCCGAATTCTCTAAAGCGGATTCCTTAAGATTGGTCATTGCACTGATGACGATAATTCTCATATTAGGGTGAAGCTGTCGTATTTCTGTAATGCAGTCTACACCACTTCCATCAGGTAAATTATTATCAAGAAAAAGAAAATCAGGCTTTGAATCTGAAATTGATTTCTTCCCGCTCTTTAAGTCATACGCTACCTGTACTGCTACCTTTTGTTTTCTCAGATAGCCTGACAAAAGAGTACACATGTCTTCTTCATCATCAATAATGACAGCACTTAAAATAGTTTTCATCTTATAAGTGAAGTTAAAAGAAAAGTAATATCCTCAATTAATACAGAAGGATATGTTATTCATAAGTTTTCAATATACACCAAGCAAAATACAAGCCCTGATTAAAATATATGAGAAGCCGATTTTGTGTTGTTAAAATCACATTCATTCTTCGAATACTCGTGTACTTATGTAATGTACTTTTTAACCGGAAAATAAAGAGTAAATATTGAACCTTCGCCTGGCTTGCTACTTGCGGTAATAAATCCATGGTGAATGTTCATGATTTTCTT
>JAYSPU010000147.1:0-12084 GCA_043721935.1 Bacteroidota bacterium
TTTTGTACTACAACATTTACAAAGTAATCCTGGAAGTTTTTGGCAATCCGGCTCACCATTGCTACACCAACAGCTGCCATCAATAACCACATGATATCATGATAGAAATTTTTCGAAGTATTATTGCGGTATTCAGAAACATGAACGCCGAACCGATCCAGCATTTTGCCTGCAATAACAGGATCCATCAAAGAGAAGCTTTGGTTCACCGCCGCCAGAAGTAGTGCGAGGAAAACAAATTTTTTATAGTTCTTTAAATAGGAAAGTAGTAGTTTCAAAATGATTGATTAGAGGGAAGAATAGTACAAATATTAATCTAAATGGAATGCATTAAATTCAATTTTTCCATTTGATCTACAAGGCAAAAATAGCCAAAAAGATGGGTGAATAAAATTGAGAGTAATACGTAGTCGTTATGGCTTGATTTGTTTTTGATTGTCCAGTGCTTAACCCTGTAAATCAGAGGCTGTTCCCATTATTTATAATTTTATCTTGACCCTTTGCTGAATGAAAAAGACGTATTAGCCTACGCATTATTGTTGCTAATTGAATGTTTTCAGAAGCAGAAGATATCATAAGATTGCGTAAAACGATTGAAATAAATTGATGTAATCTGTTCAGAACGCCCTCTCGAGATGTTCATAAATTATCATCTTTTCATGGTCCATATAGAATTGGTAAGCTATTTTTGTAAAAAAGAAAAACATGAAAAAATTAATCATCCCTATAATTGCTTTTTTGTTTTCAGTTCAAGTAAGAGCACAGCAAATCGTAATCATGAAGTCCGGGGAAAAAATGAATGGAAAGGTTCAGTCTTTGAACAATGGTATTCTGGATTTTCTTTATAAAGGAAATGTAATGAAGGTTAATGTGTCTGAAATTTATTCCATCAATTTTGGCGAGACCGGAGAGTCATATGGTGGCGAATCTAATGCAATTAAACAAAGAGAAGTCGGAGAAAAACAAGTGACTTCCGGATCGTACATGATTCGATATAAAGTTGCAGACAGAATAATTTCTAAAGCACCCAGAGTAGATAACCTGACTGAAGAAAAAGGAACCGTTGTCGTAGAAATCAGCATCGATAAGTACGGACATGTAATGAAAGCCGTTCCCGGCGGACCCGGAAGTTCAACTTCCAGTGAATACTTAAAAGCAAAAGCAAAGCAAGCTGCTGAAAGTGCACTTTTCAATAATGTTCCAACTGCTCCATTAGAACAAAAAGGATATATAATTGTCGTTTTTTAAGTTACGATTTTCAAATTTTCTATGCTTAAAGTTTATTAAACGCAAAGAACGAAAAGCGAATTTTAGTAACCTAAAATTTTAGGGGTTAAACGGCTATTCGCATTCACTAACTCCAATCGCTTTCATCATCTCCAGTTGCTCAGCAACTTCACTTATCCATCGGTTTTGTTCATTGGCAATCAGACCATGTTCAGTTTCTTTATCATAAAGTTTTTGTGCTTCTTGATAGTCGCGCCATATTTCATCGAATACACCATTGCATTTGTCAATGTAATCCATGGGATCCAGAATCAGCTGCATCATTTTTTTGCGAAGCTTTCTTATGTATAATTCGCAGATATCAAAATGCAATTGTTCATGCATTAAAAGTGAATCAGATGATTTGGCGTCTTCTTTAACCCATGAAGTCGTTCGATCAAAAAAAGCGGAAAGACCAATGTGTAAAGTCAGCGTATCCGGATTCAATTCAGGTCGGGATGAAAAGAGGAACATACAATTACTCTCTGCAGAATAATCGGACTCCGGAGCCTGAAGATGAAAGTCACTCCATCTTAAACGGTATAAATTAGGACACCATAAAATGGTATCGTTTTTTTCAAGCTGTGAAAAGTTAATTGGTTTTTCATTGACAAGTTTTACAACTCTCATCAACGAAAGCTGATTCCTGTTTTGATCTATCCATGAATTAAAATTTGACATCGCTATCTTCAATACATTTTCAATAAGTTGTTCGTAAATAAAAGGAGGATCGCCCGATACTTCATATTGTGGAATTCCTTTTACTTCCAGAAGTTCATTCAGCCGGCCGTTGATCTTGCTGTAAAATTTGAAAGAGTAGTCAAGTTTGGCAACATGTTTCATGAAATTCCCCGTTTCGGAAAGTGCCATTTTTTTTACAACCAGAATTACAGGAATTCGACCGGTATCCTTGGCCATGGAATAATTGATAAAGCCAAGTAAGTCCGTTTCTAAAGAATTTCTGAAGAATGCCCTCGTGCTAGAATCCTTTTGAAGAACCTGCCCCAGATCTGATTTGAAACTCCGATCGTCTTTAACAGCTTCAATGTAAAAGGCAGTTGGAGTGAAATCCCACTTTTGAGGTTTAAGATCAAGTGTATAGGAAGCAAACGCCTGACCTCCATAGATAATAAACAGTGTAAAAAGGCAAATAAATCTCTTCATAGATTGATATAACAGGCTAAAGTTGGGAAGATTTATTTGTAATTTTACAAAAACCAATCTTTAGTTATGCAATTCATTTTATTGATAGCCGGACTTTTAACAGGAATTGCCGTTGGATATATCTTCGCTTTTTCAAAAACTGCAAAAGGAACGAAAGAACTGGGCCTTAAATTGAGTGAGGCTGACAAACAAATGAGTACGCTGACTGAAAGGTTATCAAATGTCAGCCAGGAAAATATTCAGTTATCTGAAAATCTTAAAGCGGAAAGAAGTCAGGTTCTGAGTTTAAGTACACGACTGGCTATAGAAGAGACATCCAAATTGGAGTTGATAAAAAAGCTCGAAGAAAATCAAGCGCAAATTGAAACGCTTAATGAACGCTTTACAAAGGAGTTTGAGAATTTGTCGAATCGGATATTAGAGGAGAACAGTAAGAAGTTTACTGAACAAAATAAAACCAATATTGAACAGATACTTACGCCCTTGCGAGAACGAATTAAAGACTTTGAGCAAAAGGTTGACACTTCCTACAAACAGGAGGCCATGGAACGTAACAGTCTGAAAGGTGAAATCAAAAACCTGATTGTTCTAAACAAACAGATATCAGATGAAGCAAATAATCTGGCTAAGGCATTAAAAGGTGATACAAAGAAGCAAGGAAATTGGGGTGAAATGATTCTGGAACGTATTCTGGAACGTTCAGGCTTAACAAAAGGATCTGAGTACGAAGTGCAGGTGAGTAATACATCAGAAGAAGGTAGACGTTTTCAACCTGATGTCATTATTTATTTACCGGAAAATAAACACATCATTGTAGATTCGAAAGTAAGTCTTGTCGCTTATGAAGCAATGGTCAATGCAGAGAGTGATGAAGATCGGGAACAGTTTTTAAAGGATCACATTACCTCTGTAAAGAATCATATTCGTATGCTGAGTGATAAGGAATATCAAAATCTTCCGGGTATGAATTCCCCTGATTTTGTTTTGCTGTTCATGCCAATAGAAAGTTCTTTTGGATTTGCAGTACAAGCCGATAATGAGTTATTCGCTTTTGCCTGGGATAGAAAAATTGTATTGGTGAGTCCGTCTACCTTATTGGCTACACTCAAAACAATTTCTGCACTTTGGAAACAAGAGAAACAAACACGGAACGCCATTGAGATTGCAACACAAGCAGGATCGCTTTATGATAAATTTGTTAATTTTCACAAAGATCTGTCTGACGTTGGAGTAAAACTTGATGCTGCGAAGAAATCTCATGACGATGCAGTTAGGAAATTATCTGAAGGTCCGGGAAATATTATTAAAAAAGTGGGCGACTTGAAAAAAATGGGCGCGAAAGCAACCAAGGAACTTCCGAATTCAATTTTGGAAAATGCTGAAGAATAAAAATGCGTAGAAGTCTTCGTACATCTTTCTATTTGATCTTTTTAATTTCCTCCTGGAGTTGTTTTCCGGCACGAGATATTAGCAATAAGAATATGGTTTCAATGTATCGTGCAAATGAATGGACGTACCACCCTGAATTTGCTGTACATGTTCTTAATGATTCTGTCGCTCGATTATACACTAAAATAAAACCGGACGAATTTCTTTTTATTCGACAGAACGATAATTCATTTAAAGCAACAATCACTGTCTTGTGTGAAGTAATTCGTTCGTATGATGATGTTCGATTACTTGATACAGCATCTGTTACTTATCGCTATGATATCAATGAGAAAAATACGTCGAAGCTGATTGAATTAAATGTTCCACTAAAAGAAAAAACGGAATTACTACTTCATGTCCGGCTAATAGATGGGAATAAAGGCTACAGTGAGTATTATTTTGTACCTGTCGATCACTCAGGAACTTCCGGTCGAAATGATTTTCTATTGATCAATCAGGACGGGGAGCCGCTTTTTAGAAATTACATTAACGCTACCGATAGTATACATGTAAAGTACAGAGATGAAAACATGAAGTCGCTTTATTGTAAAATGTATAAGCGAGAGTTTGCATTGCCACCGCCACCATTTGGATTTAACGTACACACCGAATTCGATTATCATTCGGATAGCCTATTCTTAGTTTCAGTCAATAGTTCAAAAGCAATCGTGTTTTCTGGAGAAGGGTTTTATCATTTTCAATCTGATACGTCGAAAAAACCGGGACTGACTGTCTATCGTTACAATAATAATTTTCCTTTGATAACAACACCACAGCAAATGATCGACCCAATTCGATATTTGACTAATAAAAAGGAATTCGAGGAATTGAAAAGGAAGGAGCCTGTGAAGTCAGGTGTAGATGAATTTTGGTTAACTCGCGGAAGCAGGAATGAAGAAAAAACACGCGCTCTGATTAAAAAATATTACAGTCGTGTGCAGGAAGCCAACCGTTTCTTTTCCAGTTATATTGAAGGTTGGAAAACAGACAGAGGAATGATTCACCTGATCTTTGGATCTCCAACGACAGTTTTTAAAAGTGAAGGATCTGAAACCTGGATTTACGGAACAGCGTCTAGTCCACTTGCGGTTAACTTCTTTTTTGTGAGAGTTGACAATCCGTTTGCAGTAAATGATTACATGTTGTCCCGCGCACCAATTTACGAGAGTAGTTGGTATCGGGCAGTAGAAATATGGCGACAAGGCCGGCCTTATAATAGTTTTTATTAAATAAATAGAATGGAACAGAAACGTAACAAGAGTTTTCAAAGAAAAGACCGGACTGCCGATGAACGCGACGATCAATTGGTATATGGAATACGTCCGGTGATGGAAGCTATTCAAGCCGGAAAAGAAGTGGATCGGATATTCATCACCCGTGGAGCAAAAGGTGAGTTGATGAATGAGTTGAAAGAATTATTGAAAGAGAAAGAACTAACATGGACAGAAGTTCCTGTGGAAAAAATAAATCGCATCACGAGAAGTAATCATCAGGATGTGATTTGTTTTATTTCTCCTATCACTTATGATTCATTATCTCAACGCATTCCAACTATTTTTGAAAGTGGAAGTACACCGCTAGTTTTAATTTTAGATCGCATTACAGATGTTCGGAATTTCGGTGCAATTGCAAGAACTGCTGAATGTGCGGGAGTTCATGCTATAGTTATTCCAACTAAAGGAGCAGCACAGGTTACGTCTGATGGAATTAAGACTTCTGCCGGTGCATTGAATCGTGTATCTGTTTGCAGAGAAAGTAATTTAAAGCAGACCGTAATATTTCTTCAAGAAAGTGGATTCAAAGTAGTTGCTGCCAGTGAAAAAGGTACAGCTAATTATTTTGAATCTGATTTCAGCGGACCGCTTGCAATCATTCTTGGGTCTGAAGAAGATGGAATATCAAATGATCTCATTCGTTCATCAGATGAATTATTGAAGATTCCATTGTTGGGAAAGATTGGTTCATTGAATGTTTCTGTAGCAGCCGGTGTGATGTTATTTGAAGCAGTCAGACAGCGAACGGTTCTGGTATAAATTTAAACACAGCCAATACTAACTTTGTTGAAGTGAAAAAATTCCGAATGATTTGGATCGTACTGATAATTGGTGCGATTCTGCGTTTTGTAAATTTAGCATCGTTGTCCTTTTCAAATGACGAGTTGAGTTCGCTTATCCGATTAAGGTATAATAGTGTAGGAGAGATGATTGCAAAAGGTGTGTATATCGATTTTCATCCTGCAGGTGTTCAGTTGTTCATGTACTATTGGGTAAAGCTTTTCGGTGATGGCGTATTTATGTTTCGCTTACCTTTTGTCTTATTCGGACTCGGAACAATTTATCTGATTTTTTGTATTGGAAAAAAATGGTTCAATGAAACGACAGCAATTTGTGCGGCTGCTGTTTTTTCATTTCTGCCTTTTACAATTCAATACACACAATTTGCAAGGTTGTACAGTCCGGGAATCTTTTTTTCATTGTTAGCTTGTTATGGGTGGATGCATTGGTTGTTTACAGAAGTTAATAATAGTCGAACGAAATATTGGTGGTTGTGGATACTTGCAACAGTTGCTTGTCTTCACATTCATTATTTCAGTTTTGCATTTGCAGCATTGTTAGGTTTGAGCGGATTTGTTTTTATTAAAAAACATAACGCTCAGAATTATCTGCTGGGAGGTCTACTTGCTTTGTTGACATTTATTCCTGAGTTGAAAATATTTGCCGAACAAATGAAGACGGGAGACATAGGAGGTTGGTTGGGAGCGCCGGATTCTACATTTCTCTTTTCGTTTTTCTGGGAAGTTTTCAATCATTCAGGAATATTAATTTTGTTAGTGGTCGGATTAATGATCGCAGGTATATTCAAGCCTGTTGATGCAAAGAGTAAGTGGCGCTGGCTGTGTTTATCCTGGTTCATGCTTAGTTTTTTTCTTGCATACATTTATTCAGTACTTGGTCACCCTGTAATTCAGTATTCAACCTTGTTATTTACGCTTCCTTTCCTGTTGCTTTTCATTTTTTCATTTTTACCTGATGATTTCTTGCAAAAAAAATACTCAACTCTATTTATGTTCTTGTTTTTCGGATTTATGATTTATAGCACGATTTCTTCCGGATATTATAAAACGCCAAGATTTGGAGTTTTTAAAGAAGTAGCTGCAGATGTATCTCAATTGAAAATGAAGTATGGATCGAATATTCCTTTTGTCATTAATGTTGTCAATCCTGAATATTTTTTATACTACGCAAAAGATCAAGTAAGCAGAAAGAATTTAATTTGTAAAATTGAAAGCGATTCGGAGCTTGGAGTTTTGTCTTCCATAGTGGATACTAGTAGTTCCGATTATTTTGGCTATGCATGGACAAACAGTTCGCATCCGGATGAAATTGTTTCAATAATTTCGTCTAAATTTCCAAAGCTTGTTTCACGTCAGTCTTATTTCAATGCTTCTGTCTATTTGTTTGGAAAAAAGGAGGGGAAATCCCTTCCAATTGTTTTTTCTAACACCTGTGATTTTGAAACTGAAACCTGGGGAAGACCGGATACACAGTTAACCATCGAGCTTGCTGTTTCTCCAATACATTCCTATTATCTAAATGAAGTGTTTAGTCCGGGAATTGAAAAGAAACTAATTGAATTCAGTGGAGCGGGTTATCGGGTTGTAATATTTTCGGCAAAAATATTTCCTATCGATGAAATAAAAGATGCAAGTGTGATGCTTGAATTCAGAATTGGGAAAGAAGATATTCGTCTTGTTTCTGCTGCTGTTAAATACTATGTACAGCAGGGAAAATTTTCAACAGCTTTAATCAGTTCACCAATGCCAAAATATTTTCATCCTGAAGATGTAGTCAAAGCCTACATTTCAAATCCGAAAGGAGAACGCATGTACATTGATGATCTGCAATTAACAGTACGCGAGGAGTCAGATCCGTATGAGATTGATTGGTAGTTTTTTTAGTGATGAGTTAACTTAATTCTGAAAGAATCTTGTGAGTATTACCTTTTTCCTATGTAAAAGTCATCAAGCGGAACTTGTGAGTTCATAGCTAAAAAGAATGGAAAATTTATGTTGATGAAATAGATTAACTTTTCAAAGGCGAAATGTATTTTGTTTTTAAGTATGAAGACAAAAAGATTTAAACAAGACAGATTTTCTTAAACTAATTGATTTTTCAATTCTTAATAACCCAATCAACATAAAAGGAATTTCATCAACTGTCAATCACCAACAGATCATCAAAAACTGACTAACTGAAAACTAATCAACTGACCAACTTATCAACTGCCAACTATTCAGCTACAGCGCCACCCGCATACAACTGCTTTCTGTATTTTAACGATGGAGAAGGAATAAATTTTCCAAGTCCTAATTGATCCCAAATTGCATCGATGTGCAGAATGGTTTTTTCGTCAGAGGCAAGGATGTTGGGCCAGTCACGTTGGAAGCCGTCGAGTTCTTTAGTTTTACGAGTACCATCAAAGAAAACATGTGAATGATTGTTCGAATCAGTTAACAGGATATGATCGCGCTTAGGATCTACGTTGTTAGAGAATCGCCAGATGGAATCAGCTATCTCGTTTACATCAACGGTGTGTTCAAGGAAAAGAATGACTTGAATGTGTTCGAATTCTTTTCGCTCTACTAATTGTTGAGCAAGTTGTTTCAAATGTCCTTTCCTGCTTTTTTGTACGGAGATAAAAGCAAGTGAAATTTCTTTATCAAGTAAAGTTGTATTGATAGATTTAATTTCAGAGAAAGTTGATTTAATTTCGGAAAAATCAGGAATATAAACACGTGAAGGTTGTGAAACTCGGCCTGTTAATTCTTCACTCGTTTTTTTCGTGCCGTCAATTCCAATTTTTCCTCCGTACGCCATGACAGAACAAGAATGATCCAATACATCAACCGGTCCTTGCGTAAAATAAATATCATGAGCAGGATCAAAGTTTGCGCTGATATACTTTGCCGTTTCAATCGGATCATGAATGTTTACATCTCCATCGACAACGACCATCATTTTGGTAAACATCATTTGTCCTGCACCCCACAAACTGTGCATGACTTTACTTGCTTGTCCGGGATATTCTTTATTTATTTTCACGACAACCAGATTGTGAAAAACACCTTCAACCGGTAACACCATGTCTACGATTTCCGGAACCATGGTCATTTTAATTGGCACTAAAAAAATACGTTCCGTTGCTTTGCCAATCCATGCATCTTCCTGCGGTGGTATTCCAACTATTGTCGCCGGATAAACTGCGTTTTTTCTATGTGTAATACAGGTAATATGAAACTTCGGATAAAAATCTGCGAGTGAATAATATCCGGTATGATCACCGAACGGACCTTCTAAAATATATTCTTCATTCGGATCAACATAGCCTTCGATAATAATGTCAGCATCTGCAGGAACCTGAACATCCTGAGTTAAACATTGAACGAGTTCGACTTTTTTCTTTCGGATAAATCCGGCTAACATATATTCATCAACGCCATCCGGAAGTGGAGCAGTGGCAGCGTAAGCATAAACAGGATCTCCACCGAGTGAAACAGCAACAGGCATTTTTTGTCCGAGCTTTTTATATTCATTAAAATGCCTTGCACTCACTTTGTGTCTATGCCAATGCATTCCGGTAACGGTCGGACTAAAAACCTGCATACGATAAAGACCGACATTGCGTATTCCTGTATTCGGATCTTTTGTATGGATGACAGGTAACGTTAAAAACGGACCTCCATCTTCCGGCCAGCATTTTAAAACAGGAAACTTCGTTATGTCCGGATCTTTTTGAATCACCTCCTGACACTCGCCTTTGCCACTGATAACTTTAGGCATCCACGAAGCAATAGAACCTAAGGTAGGAAGCATTTTTAATTTTTCCATTAATCCTTCCTTTGGAGTCGTAAGAGTTTTAATTAACTCTTCCATATCATCAGCAACATCGTCCAGTCTTTCTTTTCCCAAAGCAAGCGCCATTCTCTTTTCTGTTCCCATTGAATTAATCAACAAGGGAAAATCGTATCCTGTGTTCTCAAACAACAGAGCAGGACCATATTGTTTTGAAATACGATCGGTGATTTCAGTAATTTCTAAGTGCGGATTGACATACTGTTTAATACGGACGAGTTCTCCTTTTTCTTCCAGCGTCTTAATCCAGTGTTGTGTATTGCGGTACATAAAATTTAATTCAGATTTTCAAAGGTAACAAGATTGCAGGTGATTTGGTTTTTCTATCTCAATAATTCCTCCATTACCATTCTTGCTTTTTCTTTTAATCGAGGAACATCTTCCGAAGTCATTCCGGCAGTTTCAATCGGAACAGCCCACCGACAAATCATTTTACCCGGTGAAAGAGCAAAGGATTTTTTTGGCGAGAGTAATTTATCTGATCCTGTGATTGCCATGACAGCGAGTGGCACCTGAGCCTGAATTGCAAGACGAAAAGCGCCATCACGAAATTCAAGTAGTGGTTGATCGCTTGTGTTTCGCGTTCCTTCAGGACAAATGAAAACTGAAATTCCATCGCGAATGGATTGTTGCATACGCTCCATACTTTTTGCTCTGGCATATTTATCTTTTCTGTTGACACTGATGTACAACTTGCGAATAATATAACCCATAAATGGAATTTTTGTTAATTCCTCTTTTGCTAAAAAACGAAACGAATGATCTGTTGCAATGGCATATGCCGGTACATCAAGCAAGGAACGATGATTGCCTATGAAAACGTAAGTCCTTTCTATGTTCAAAAGTTCTTTTCCAATCACTTTTACTTTTATGCCAAAAGCAGGAAAAAGAAATTTTGCCCATTTTCTTGAAATATATTGATGTGCAATTCGGGGAGCAATTGTTGCATTGAAGAATGTAAAAATTAAAAAATAGCAAATGATTACAACGATCAGACTCAGTGCGAAAACGAGTGCTGCAAACAGTCCAAAGATATTTTTAAGTAATGATTTCAAATTAGCTTCTATTAAGCGGTAAATAACGTGATAATATATCAGTCTCCACTATTGTTTAATGTTTCTGTTTGTTTAGATATATCCAATTTAACAGAGAATTGTAATGAAAGCCCGTTTTTTAAATGTGTGTTGTTGTAAAATCCTGTGTCTGCAGAAATTTCATCGAAGTATAGAAGTCCGGGAGAAGGTAAAGGTTGTAACGTAGCCACTCCGGTAAATCCTTCTGCTTTTAACTTTTGCAAGTGATCCATACGCAAATCATATTTTTCGGCAAAACGATTGACAATTGAATATTGTGTATAGATTATTTGTGCTAAAAAAATAGTGGAACAAATCATTATGATTAGGGCAAACTTATTCTGTATGGACAGAGAAATTCCTTTTTTCAATTCGAGTAGTATGAAGATGAAAAAACTAAATCCAAGTAATGAAAAAACGACAAGTGATCTTGCCGGTCCGGTTTCTGACATAACCAATGAGGTAGGAGCAAGACTTGCAATCGAAAGAATTAAATAAAGAATTGTTCCTTTACGTAGTCGTTTAAAAGAAATATTTTTCTCCCTTGTCTTGATTAATAAAAATGGTGCGCTGAATAAAATCAGGTACGGCATTTTTAAAATAAATAGTTTCACATGAGCCGCAAAGACTGTTCGGAATAAAATCCCGATTCTGGAAAAGATTGTTGCTTCGGGCATGAAAGAATTGCGGACAGTAGTTCCAGGTGCCAGGTAGGCGATGAGGGAAGAAGTCAATAAAACAAGAAGTGCAATTCCAAAAAACGTTCGGTTTTCTTTTTTTATCAATTGAAATTTCGGCCTGATTAGCGGGATGAAGAAGAGTGTTGAATAAAGGAATAAAGCAAAAAGTGAAATTGATTCCGCTGCTCCACCAATGAACATACTGCAGAGAATAACAACAGTACTATTCATTACATTCATTTTTCTGAAACGCAAAAGGTAAAGACTTGCAAGAAGAGCAATCAAACTCCATAGATAAGTAATGACAATGATATACCAAAACCAGGTTTCTGCAATGCTAAAACAAGTGAAGAAAATTCCGGCCGTGAAGAGAACAGAAAGCGTAACGGACCGCCATGCTTCAATTGAATTTGTTAAATTAAATTGAAGCATAAATCGATTAATTAAAAATACAACGATTGAAAAAGTAGAAAGATAAAGTAAAGGCAGAAAATAGTAGAATGGAGATAAGTACAATAGTGCACAACCAATCCAATGTGCCGACCAACGACCACTCCA
>JAYSPU010000148.1:0-3421 GCA_043721935.1 Bacteroidota bacterium
GCGGTAAAAAATCCACCTTTTGGTTCGATATAAAAAACGGAAGCCGGATTAATTTCATTACCGGATTGATCAACTTTTTCACAAAATATTAAGCGTTGACCGGAAACGCCGATCGGAAGCAATAGCACTAAAAATAAAAGCAGGCGATACATTTGAACTTGATACGAGGTTATAAAAGGAAGGTTCGGTTTTTATATATAGATATGAAGTCTGTTTCCCATCATCAAAGTTGAATTATTTCCCGCAGATTGCGCAGATTACGCGGAGATCTCGCAGAAGATAAATCCCGAAAAATTTCCGCTCATTTCTGTGGTCTTTCCGTGCTTTCCGCGGGAAAAAATCCGACGTTGAATTGCAGATTTATAGTCGATTCAAATTTACAATGTTGAAAATGTCTCACAGATTATTCAAAGATTTGGCAGAAGATAACTCTCTAAAAATTTCCGCTCATTTCTGTAGTCTTTCCGTGTTTTCCGCGGTAAAAAATCCGACGTTAAATAATGAACACTCTCTGTTCAAAGGAAAATGATTTTCAGAAAGTCGTGCCAAAATTAATTTCTAATTTATCGTAGAGTTAAAATCTTGCATTCAACCTGACATTCAACTGTCTTGCCGTAAGGTAATTTGGTACGGCGTACTTCCTGTTGTTGGTTACATCTGTGATCCAGGTGTAACTGGCAACATTGGAAACCTGAAGTAAATTGAAAACTTCTAAACCAATCCATACAGAGTTAAATGTTTTGAGAAAGGCACCATTTGGTTTGTGTTTTACTTCATCACCAATGAGCTGTTTTGAAAATCCTATGTCTACACGGCGATAGGTTGGTGTGCGCAGTAAATCTTTGAAACGGTCTTTTCCGGGAGGACCAAAAGGCAATCCTGTTCCGAATAATAAATTCAATTGCATTTTATAAGTCGGGAACTTCGGCAGATAATCCTGGAAGAATACGCTGAAACTTATGCGCTGATCTGTCGGCCGTGGAATGTATCCCGGATTTACCCGTACACTATCTGTAACCAATTGATCAAATGTATAACCCGGAATTACTTGTTCGCCTTCGGCATTGTAACGGAGATAGTAATGATCGTCAATCAAATCTTCTTTCGTTTGGAGATAGGAGATACTTATCCACGATTCAGCACCGGGAACAAATTCACCGTTCACTCTGAAATCAATTCCTTGTGAATATCCTTTGGCTACAAAATTCGGTAAATAACGAATCCTGATTTCCTGAACTTTGTATGGAATCAGATGATCCAGTTGTTTGTAAAAAACTTCTCCTGTCAATTTGTATTCACGCCCAAATGCAAGAAAGATATAATCGCCACCTACTACTGCATGAATGGATCGTTGTGCCTGTGTATTCGGATATAATTTTCCTTCCAGATCACGAAGCTCGCGGTAGAATGGTGGCTGATAATAAAATCCGCCGGATGCACGTAGGGTAAGCCTTCGGTTCCATTGTGGCTTCATCGTAATTGAAGCTCGCGGACTAATTACTAATTCCTGATTTAGATCCCAATAGTTGGCTCGAATACCGCCGGTAATTAAAATCCTATTCGTGTCTGTCAACTGCAAGGTTGCTTGTACATAACCCATCATCCTGTTGCTGGATAAATTATTCCGGCTGATGACAACATCATTCAGCAGAATTTGCGGATTGATGGTATCACGAATGGAAGGAATGGAAAATCCTGAGGAATCATTGTAATACCATTCATGCAAGCGATCTTCTATTTGTTCATGCTGATAGCGAAGTCCCCACTGTAACAAAAAAGAATTTTTAATTAATTCACCTTTGTGTTCAGTGCTCACAACGGTTGCATTCAGTCGGTTTCGGGCATGATTTAAAAAAGAACCAACGCCCAGATTAAAAGCTACATTCCCAAAAGTCGATTTTCCTAAATCCGTTTCAAGCTGATCGAGATAATATTGTCCGAGGATGTCGTAGTTTTCTCTTTCATCCGTTTTATATGCTGTAGTAATTAGCTTCAGACTCAGATCTGATTTTGGTTTATAAGTCAGCGAAAGGGCGCCGGTGGCTGCGAGATATCGATCTTGTTCCTGTCCTTCGAAATAAACTGTAAACCGTTTTGCATCGTTTATCGTTCCGAAATTTGTTTCTCTGTTTGTTGGAACGAGTGAAAACTGATTGCGTGCATAATTGAAAAAGACTTCTACATTGAATTTCGACGATGGTTCAAATCCGCTCAGCACTTGTATGTCTGTAAACGAGGGAACGTATTCGCCTTTTGTTTCAAATGTGTTCAGCAAATATCTGTTCGACTTCTGCCGAAGTCCGGTCATGTAATACCATTTTCCGTTTTTACTTCTGTTCTCCAGTGACAATCCGCCGCCGAGTAAACTCAGGTTCACAGCACCGGCAAACGTTTTTGGCTTTCTGTATTTAATATCCAATACAGAAGACATTTTATCTCCATAAACAGCATCGAATCCGCCGGCAGAAAAATTTATGTTTTCAACCAGATCCGGATTTACAATACTCAATCCTTCCTGTTGTCCCGAACGGATTAACAAAGGACGAAACACTTCAAAGTCGTTGATGTAAACGAGATTCTCATCGTAATTACCACCACGAACAGAATAAGCCGAGCTTAATTCATTCGTAGAATTTACACCGGGCAATGTCTTTAGCAGATCTTCCACACTTTGATTCGGAGTAGGAATGACAGACACAATTCTTGGATTTATCCTCGTCACATTATTGGTTTTCAATGACTGATCAAAAATGGTCACATCCTTGAATATAAAAACCTTTGAGGATAATTTTTTATTGATTTCTTTTTTAGCTCCCGTATTCAGGTTTACAAAGAATGTATCAGCTTTTAATCCGGTGAAAGAAAACACAATTTTTAATTCTTGTCCTGCAGGAACTGTCAATTCATATTTTCCATCGTCTTGAGTAGACGTACCGATTGGTTGTCCGAAGACAGAAATAGTAGCACCGAAAAGTGGTTTGTTCAGTGAATCTTTTACCACGCCAAAAACTATTGCTGTTTGTCCGAAGGAGACAAGAGCAAGACCGTTAAAAAAGAAAAAGGAGAGGAGCAGAGCCGACCGGCGAATCATAGGGCGCAAAATTTATTCGTCACCGGTTTTGATCGGTTTTTTATCTTTCTTTTTAAATGTTCCATCCTGCCATGCCTGAATGAATTTGGCCCAGGCAATAGGATTCAACAAATTAGTTGTTGGAAGTTGACCGGAGTAATACATACGGGTCGTTTGTTGATTCAGGTAATTCTTATAATTCAAACTACCGTCCATTGCCATGGTAGCCGAAAGATAGTTCAACTGATCACGATCCAGATTTTTCTCAGCACGCGTCAGATCATCTTCAGGAACTCTTAGATTGATAAATGCTTCTTTAAATTGCTCTTTCGTTGGCCATGGAAAGATGAG
>JAYSPU010000149.1:0-2639 GCA_043721935.1 Bacteroidota bacterium
GAATTCAATAAATTCTGACGGGTAATTCCATTGTAAGAGAAAGAAGATTTTGCTGCTTCCATCTTCTTCCGCATTTCTTCCAGGTCTTCAGAAGTATCAAATGCATAATAAGCAAAACCATCCTTGATTAATTGCTCAGCATATTGCCTGTACATTTCCTTGCGCTCACTTTGACGATACGGTGCATGCGGTCCATCGCCAAATCCTACACCTTCATCCGGAATAATTCCGCACCACTTTAATGATTCAATAATATAGGCTTCAGCTCCGGGGACAAAACGATTTTGATCGGTGTCCTCAATCCGAAGGAGGAAATCTCCATTGTTTTTTTTAGCAAACAAATAATTGTATAAAGCAGTTCTGACACCACCCATGTGCAAGGGTCCTGTCGGACTAGGTGCAAAACGAACGCGGGTTCTTCTTTCCATAATGGCCGCAAATATACTAATCGTTGCCTAAGCAGGAAGACTTATGTCAGACGAATTGTATACCTAATAAATTGAAATTTTCCCTTTAACCAGTTTTCCGGAAGGTGTTTGAATCGAATAGAGATAAATTCCTGAACCTGCTTCAATTAAAAATGAAACATTCTCAGAGAGTTGCACCGATTGAATCAGACGACCAGACAAATCCATCAAATGAAAAACAGAACCATCAGGAACTCCTTTAACCGAAATTTGTTTATTTATCTGAGAAATAACAGGAAGTATAATTTCTTTCCGTTCAATGCTTGTTGAAACATCTACAGTTAATGTCAAATTGCTTGTTGCAGCCGGAAGAAATGATAAACAACCTGACAACGATTCATCAGTAAAAATAGTCACAGAAGCAGTATAATTTCCGGCAGCCAATTGACCCAAATGAATTGTGTCTGTTGAATTGCAAATAAAGGTCAATGGTCCCAAACAATAATACATGGAAGCATCAATTGTGTTGATAGTGGTGGAATGTTGTTCCATTTGCATGTCGCAACCTCCGGACGGAAACCAGGAAGAAACAATCATGTCTACATAATCCGTATCAGTCGGATAAACCGGATTAAAACTAACATTTTGAATTCCCTGTGCTGAAGCCATCAGCGAAGCACAAAAGAGCATGAGTGAAAGTAAAGTTTTTTTCATGATGAATGAATTTAGTTTATGTTATTTTCATTTTACAATAAACGACTGAACAGTCTGCATTTCTGCATTTCGAAGTCGGGCAAAATATTTTCCTGATAAAAGCTGAGCACTTATAGAAACACTTCCGTTACCGGAAACTTCTTTTGTATAAACAATTGCTCCTTTGATATCAATAATATCCAATGTCAATCTCACATTTTTGTTTTCAGAAAAACGAATGGTAAAGTTTCCATCGTTCACGGTTGGAAACAAAACTGCATTCAAACTCAATTGCTGTTGAATCGGAATACTAACCAAAGAGGATAAACTTGTTTCCCAAATTCCTCTTCCAAATGTGCTAATGTAGATTTTATTTAATGATGGATTAAATTCAATGTCTGAAACAATTACGTTCGGCAAATTTGTACTTTGTAAATCCCAAATAGTACTTCCGCTATCTAAAACATAAACACCAATGTCAGTTGCAGCTATCAGATCATTTGTACCCGGAATGTTTTTCACGCAATTCACAGGAAGATTTGGAAGATTATATGAAATGTTTTGCCAGCTTGATCCACCATTGCTTGAACGAAACACTTTTATATTCGGAGTAAGTCCGGCCATGGAAACATAAATAGAATTTGCATCGGTCGAATTAACATCAACACTTGTATAATAAATAGAATCAGGAAGTCCTGCGGTGATGTCAGTCCAGGAAGAACCGCCATTTGCGGTACGATACATAACTCCGGGAATGCCGTATTCATAACGAACACGCTTTGCGGCAACGATTACATTTGAATTTGATTTAGCAATAGCCATTGCACAAATTTCATTGTCGGCAAATGTCGGAGGAAGAAAAGATGAAATCTGATTCCAGTTGTTTCCGTAATCTGTCGATTGATATACGTTTGCATTTCCAATGTAAAATGTTCCCGGATTGTTTTCATCTGCAACAACCGGCGTAGTCCATTCTGCTACTTCATTATTCGGATTTGAATTCCAGCCATTCGCAGTGAATCCATTATCATTTGAAACATAGAAATTTCCGAATTGAGATGAACCGACAATTGTATTATCATCAAGAGGATCTAAATAATTATCCATTCCATCTCCTCCAAAAATAGTTGACCAGGTGGAGCCATCAAAATAAATACTTGCATTGTCCTGTGCGCCGGCAATCAATCGGCCTGTCGTATTTTTAGAACTTGACACTCTGTAAAAACAGGAAATTGCAAATCCATCGTTCAACGTTGTCCATTGCGTTGGCCACGGACTTCCATTATCTGCGTCCATCCATGTCTGTCCGACAATAGCAGAAGTTCTGTACAATCCACCGTCAGAACAAACGAAAATCGAATTTGTCACTGGCTGACGCGTGATAAAATGAATATCACCATGAATTGTCGGACCATAAAACAATGTCCAGTGTGCAACAGGATCAAATGATTGTCCGCCATCTGTCGAGGTGTACATATTTACTCCGCCTGTGTATAAAATATTTTTATTCGTAGCATTAACCAAAAATCCAAGGTCATA
>JAYSPU010000150.1:0-3245 GCA_043721935.1 Bacteroidota bacterium
AAGCTTAAACCATGAATCCATCAAATAAATATTCTGTCAATGTTGTCTGTTTGTCAAAACGATCATATATGTCGTTGATATGATTGAGTTGAATATACTTTTAAATTAGTATCCAATCCAACTATCAGACAGCTAACAAGTTTTCCAGCTTCCATCTGCTTGTTTCTTCCATACTTCGCAGTATTTACCTACTTCATGGTAATCTTTTCCTTTCGGATCTTTTGAATTCCATTGGTAAACTCCTGTAGCATAACCTAAATCACCCATGCGGGAAACTTCAACTTTTGTACTTTGAAATCTATTCGACATTCCGGGAGCGGCGAACATGGCATGTATAGCAGCTTCCCGTGATGATTTGTCATTGCATATTTTTTCACCCGGTGGCATCATGATGGCGTCGTCAGAATAAAAGCTTAGCCATCCTTCTGCTGATTTCGCTTCTGAAGCTCTGTCCCATGCACTGTCGGCTTGTATAATAGCAGTAGTTTCAGAGGAATGGTCAGCATTAATAATGGCCATAAGGCTATCAATGGTTTTTTGATAGCCTGCCGATTGGTTTTGTTGATTCGAACAAGCAGTTAAGAAAACAGCTCCTATAGCTAATGTGAAGACAAATTTTTTTATATTTAAATTGTTATTACAAATGCCTACTCTGGTCGGTTTTCAGCTTACCCGTTTTTGTTTTTAATATTCAGACTTATTTTCTTTTTGCAATCTGATTCTTTGATAATTCTTGGTTATAAAGTTATGCGTTTCTGAGATGAATTATAGTTTTAAGACAAATGACTTGTTAAGTAATTATTATATTGCTTTCTTTCTAATCGTTTCAAATGCCATCTCAATTGACTACTTAGTAGCAGTAGTATATTATTTTATCAACATTTTCTTCAAGTCTAGCTCAAAATATCTTGCGTCTTCGTGAGTGTTAGGTCGATACGCCTGGATTTCAACAAAGCCATTGTCAGTATAAAGTTTTATAGCAGATTTCATAGAATCGATGGTGTCAAGTTTAACGATCTCATAGTTTAAATTTTTTGCTTCTTCAATGCACTTAGTCAGTAATAATTTTCCGATACCAAGACCTCTGCTTGCCGGTTGAACAAACATTCTTTTTACCTCGCATTCTTTGTTATTAAATCGCTTTATTCCGGCAACAGCAACAGCTTTGTTTTTTATCATTGCCAGGAATATTCCACCATCAGGATAGCCATACGTAACCGGCAATGTCTCCATTTCTTTGTCAAAATTTTGAGAAGATAATATAGCTTTTACCTTCGGCCCTCCTGTAATCTCTAGCCATTCAGTGTATTCAAGAATTAATTCCTTTGCTTCGGTAAAATCGTTTTTGTTTTTTGCTTCTTTTATAAGAACCGGATTTTCCATTTAGCAACTGTTAGTTTATATTTTAAATATGTTCCTTTTCCGAAAAGCATTCCTGACGTTATCTATAAGCAGTAGCGTGATCTGGATTTTGTCTACTATCAATAAAAAATGATTGTGAAAAGAAAACTAATATACAATCTATAACCGAACCATGCAATGGATTGTACAGGTTCTTATTTATTGGTTCAAGTAAATAATATTTTTTAGAATTGCCGGTTTCAAAATCAAGTAGCCATTTTTTTCAGGAAAGTCCACCACCATAACCTGTCAGGGATCCGTATTCTCCTATAACTCTATGGCAGGGTATGAGGATTGAAATTCTATTCATGCCATTTGCGTTTGCAAAAGCTCTGATGCACTTGAATTAGCGATTGACGCTGCTTGTTGTTTGTATGAACGTGTCGAACCATATGGGATGTTTTGTAATCCTTTCCTTACTATTTTTTGAAACGCTGTTCCGGGCGTGTAAAGCGGGACTCTAAATACTTTTCGCTTACTTTCGAAATATTCGGTAAGTTGTTTTCTTGATATTTCAAAATGTTTATTGTCGTTCAGAAGAATAATTGCGTTTAGTTTTTTAGTTAGACTTTTCAATTCTGTTTCCGGCATTTTTCTATCTGTAAATTCCAGCAGACAAATACCTTCTTCAACTGCACAGGCAAACATTGTCCCTAATGGCGTTTCTAATCTTGTACTATTAATTACTCTTTTTATTTTACTATTAGAAGGAGAGATATACCATAAACAGATTTGAATGAATCATTAAAGCCACTTAATGATTCAAATCCTGAATTAAAAGCAACTGAAGTAATTGGCTCTCCTTTTTGTATTTTTTGAAAAGCAGTGTTAATCCGATTCATTCTTTGGTAAGCGTGAAAGGTCACTCCGTGATTTTTCAAAAACCAGCGTCTGATCTTACTTGGCTCAATTCCTTTTTGTAGCAAATCCCGGTCATTGTATTTTTTCTCGGGATTGTTATTTATTTCCTTCAGTATTTCCTTCAGTATTTCCTTAATATCATCAGGTGTTTCACCTATATTTTCCAGAGGCTTGCAAACTTTACAAGGTCTGTATCCTTTAAGAATTGTTTCTTTGGTTGTATTAAAGAATTCAACATTTTCTTGTTTAGACTTTCTTCCAGTGCATGTTGGTCTGCAAAATATACCGGTTGTATTAATTGCGGCTATGAAAGCGCCTTCGTAAGAAACGTATTTGTCTACAAGTGCTTTATATTTTATTTCGTCTGTCAGCATTTTAATATTTAATACAAATTTCGATTTTTGAATGCTGTACTGCTACCGAAAAGTAGACAACTATTTTAATTTCTTCCTGTTTATTTTGTGGCAGACTCAACTATTTTCCAGTAGGAGTTCTTTCGGGTAATTTTGCCATTATGAAACTCCCAAAGGTCGCAACCTCTTACCTTCAGCCTAACTCCTAAAGTTGTCGTCCCTGTGAGTGTCCATTCTGATACACCGTTATTTCCATCTTCTGATACCCAATGAAGGTCTTCATCATAGTGAACATCAGGTATGCCTTTGAATCGTCCAGCTAACGCCTCTCGCACCTGTTTTTTGCCAATGAAGCGTTGTCCAAAAGGTTCTGTTCCTCTTGGGAAATCAAATGAACAATCATCTGAAAAGAATTCCATTATCGAATCAAGGTCATGACGATTGAATGCATCAAGGATTAACTTTAAGGTTTCTACGGTGATTTTCATGCCTTGTGAGTTGGTTGGAACTTTTAAAGTTTTGTCATTTGTTAAGTTATTGCAACTTGATATTCCTAACAATGTTATTGATATTCCAAATATCAAAATTATTTTTTTCATTTCTAATTTCTTTCAGAGATTTTTAAATAAG
>JAYSPU010000151.1:0-2592 GCA_043721935.1 Bacteroidota bacterium
GCGTCAAAATTCCGCGCCGATTTCTTCCATATCCATTCCCACACCTGTTTTGCACGAAAAGGCTCTTCACCGTTAATATTAAACCAGTTTTTTAACTCATCCTGCGTCAGAGAGCGGATATTAGTTGGACCTGCAGTTTTCATTCAGGCCGCAAAGATACGTTAAAGCTACCATCCTTACCCTATATTTGGCTGCTCTTTCTATATTTACGCTATGCGATTCCTCTCTGCTCCGTTGATTTATTCCTCTGTTGGTCAGGTGCTTGAAAATGGATTACTCGTTGTCGACAATGGTCGGATCATAGAATTGAGGGACGATTTAACAGATATTCCGCACGAAAAAATTGAATTTTTTGATGGCATCCTTTGTCCTGGATTCGTCAATGCGCATTGTCACTTGGAATTGTCTTTTTTGAAAAATGAATTGAATGAAGGACAAGGTTTACCCGGATTTATAAGCGAAATCGTCAGTAAACGAAATGCTGATCCGGAGCGAATCGAAGCAGCAATTGAAGCAGCAGATCTGGAAATGGAAAAAGCCGGCATTGTTGCCGTTGGAGATATTTCGAACGGAACGGATAGCATACAGGTAAAGCAAAAAAGTAAGTTGTTCTACCATACATTCGTTGAAGTTTTTGACCTTACTGCTGATCGGTGTCCGTCAGCTTTTCAATCAGGACTCTATTTTCAAAAGCAGTTTTCGGACGCAGGATTAAGAAGCACACTTGCACCACATGCACCTTATTCTACTTCTCCGGAACTTTTGGAAAAATTATTTTTGCATTCGAAACAACACCATGAATTTACCACGATTCATAATCAGGAGACAATAACAGAAGACCTGATGTTTGCAGAAGATAAAGGTGTACTGGTTGAATTACTAAAAGGATTTGACGAATCATTTGCTACCTGGGGCGGTAATCATTCTTCATCGTTGGATTATACTTTATCGCACTTCGAAAAATCCGGCACACTTCAGTTGGTGCACAATACTTTTGCAACAGATGATGTGGTAAACCTTGCGCTGCAACGCTATCCAAATTTGTATTGGTGCATTTGTGCTAGAGCAAATCAATTTATTGAAAAGGTAAATCCTCCTGTAGAATTACTGTCCCGTTTAAATTGTAAGTTAACAATAGGCACTGACAGTTATGCGAGCAACTGGTCCTTATCCATTCTGGATGAGTTGAAACACATCGCCGGTTTTGATGATTCGATTTCGCTCGAACAATTGTTGATTTCTGCAACCATTAACGGTGCGAACTTTCTTGGTTTGCAAAAACAATATGGTTCATTTGAAGTCGGAAAAAGTCCGGGTATTAACTTTATTGCTAATGTTGATTTACGATCGAAAAAATTAAGGAATAACAGTTTTGTGACGAAGGTTTGTTAGCTTATTTAGTAAATTTGAAGAATCAATTGAATGGTCTATCTTGCAGATAGAATCATACTTCATCCCCCAAAAATATATCCAATGAAAAGTCTACGTATACTCATTCTTGCTGTCATCAGTACATTGTCTACGATTTCATCGAATGCTCAAACATTTCCTGTATTCGAGGACTTTGAATCATACACTGCTTTTCAAGTGCCAACAGATTTTACAGGAGATATAAGTGTTTATCTGACTCATGGTACTTTTCGTTCCAAAGGACTTGCATCAAATATGAATCAATTCAATACTAATGATTCTATTATTACTCCACCTTACGGACCCATTGATGGAGGAGCTGTTTTATTATTCGACTGGAGAATTGTATTAGGAAATCTATATCCGAATCTGACCGTCAATCTTGTTCAGGGAGATGCGTTTGAAGTTTTAGGTTCATCTGACGGAGTGAATTATCAATCGCTTACATTGGTTGACGTCACTAATTTTGTCCCGGATACAAATTTTACTTCAGCTAGTCTGTCACTTAATATTTTCGCAGGAGATATAATCACCTTAAAATTCCTTGTTCAAAGAGGAAATAATCCGAATGACTACTGGGTCGATGTAGATAACATCCTCATGTTTGACGTGACTTCAGTTGCAGCTCTGACATCAAAAGACGTTTCTTTTTTTCCAACGATTGTTTCTGATCGATTGAATTTTCAACTGTCTAAACCAATAAAAGGCGCTGTTGAAATTTATTCGATGACAGGAAAATTGGTGAAGACAGAGCGAGTAGAAGATGCTTCTAGCGGTTCATTTGATCTTTCCGGTTTAGCAGCAGGTAGTTATATAGTAAAGTTGTTGGGAAATGGTAATCTGGCTTATCATTTTGAAAAGAGATAAGTGAGTCTGCGGTAATAATTTACAAGAAGACAAAGTGTAAGGTTAAAGATGATAATTTGTTAAAATTGGCAGATTTTCTTGGGTGAAATCTGGTTTGAAGAGTAACCTCAATGTAGTATTGAAGTATACAAATCATACGACTCTTCACTTAAAAGAGACGATTGACGGAATATTTGTTGATCGCCTATCGTTTTTAAATTATATTATAGCATGATGGCAAGTACGACAAGAAAGATATTGAACAAAATCCTTTTGGTAACCCTGGTTGCTTTCCTTGGAAACTGTACGAAAATGTATGGTTCTGAAGGAAGTGAG
>JAYSPU010000152.1:0-7349 GCA_043721935.1 Bacteroidota bacterium
ATTAAAATAATTTCACAGGAATATTTTTTTTCGGGATTACTATTGGTATACGTTACTAATTTTTGTCCTATAAAAAGCTTGTCGATGTCTTTTTCAAAAACAGTGAGAGCAAGATGAATGTCAGTTGGGTTTACTAATTCAAAAAGTATGTCAGAAGGGTTTGCATATTTTCCAATGTTAACATTTACTTTTGAGACATACCCGTCGATCGGAGATGTAATGTTAATACTTCTGGATAAATTATTTTCTGTAAGTGTTTCCGGATTGATACCAATTAGCTTTAATTTTTCGCTTAACGATTTTTTCAAAATATTTTGAGTCGTGAATTCCATTTTTGCCAATTGATATACTTTGTCGCTTGCTGCTTTACTTTTATTTAGTTCTTCCTGCCGAAGAAATTCCGCTTCTGCATATAAAAGTTTTGCTTGGGCTGTCAGGTAATCTTGTTGCAAAGTGATGTATTGTTGATCTTCAATCACAGCAATGATTTCTCCTTTGTTTATGTGTAATCCGGGAAGAAGTTTTGTTGACTTTAAATAGCCTCCTAGCGGAACGCTTATTGAAACCATGTTTTGAGGAGGAACATCAATGATTCCATTCACTTTCAATAGAGAAGAAAGTCTTCGTTTCTCCAAAGTGCCTGTTTTAATGTCTGAGTTTTTTAATTGGGCCTCAGTAAGCTCGATTAAACTGTCTGCTGTCGATGGAGTATTGGTTTCCTGATTTTTAGTCTGGCAGGCACCAATAGTTATACAGGTTATTAGAAGGAAGGATATAGCTTTCATTGTTGAAATTTAATTAGATGTTAAGTAATGTAGTTGAATGATGAGATAATTTAATTCTTTCACTGCATCAATATAATTGCTTTGAATACTTGCTGAATGGTTAATAAGCATTGTCCATTCTAAATAATTAATTTCGCCATTCGAAAATTGTTCGTTTGCTGCAAGGATAAGTTTGTCGGCGTTTTTCAAAGCTGATTTTTCAAAATAATTTACATTTTGAACTTGCGATTTATATTGTCTTAGAATCACTATGTATTCATTCTTAAGCGCTTTTAAATTTAGTTGAAAATTGTTTTCACTAATTAATTCTAGAAGTCTGGATGACTTAATTTTTAATTTTTGAGAGTAGAAGAACAAGGGGATTCCTAGTCCGATCTGAACTGCACTGAACCTTGTTGATTGTGTATAAATTAAATTATCAGCACCAGTTCCTTGAATGCTTGCGTTGTAATAACCAACATGCAAGTCCGGAAGCAGTCTTGATTTTTCCAACCGGGTATTGGCTAATGTAATTTTCTTTTGTTGGAGTAGCATTTTGATCTTTGGGTGATTGCTGACAGCCGAGGAGTCTGCTGTAACAATTGGAGGCATTTTAAAATTTTCCCGAAAAGGAGTGTAATTGTCTGCGGTATTTAAAAGAAGTTGAAATTGTAATAGTGCAATTTCTATATCATTTTTCAATTGACCTAGCTGGATCTGAATCTGACCACTTTGTGTTTCGGCTGAAATTTTTTCCAGAATATTGGATTCGCCATTGGAAAAGCGCAGATTCGATTTTTCCAGGAATGAGGTATAGATGCTTTCAGTTTTAAGAAGCAGAAGTTGTTTTTGTTGAAAGTAGAGCAGTAAATAGAAAACATCACTCACTTGTTTTTTTATTTCAGCTTCTTTAACAGCAATGTTCAGGTTGCTGTTCTCGTATGTTTCATTTTGTAATGACTTCTGTCTTGCATAGACAGTAGGAAAACTAAGTGATTGTGTGATTCCGAACTTGGTATCTCTGTAGAAACTATTAATTTGTCCATATTCGCCTATGAGAACTGTTTGTGGAATGTCAACGGCACTTTCTTTCACTTTTAACTGATAAGCTGCAAGTAGTTTTTCATTTTTTACTTGCAAATTATTTTTCAATGCAGAGTCAATAGCGTTTTGTAATTGAATTGGTGTTTGTGCATTTACATTTAGAATTGAAGAGCATGCAACAAAAACTACTGAAGCAATGACCGTATGCTTTTTGTTTCTTGTTTTTTTATTCCCAATATTTTCAAATAGTATATAAAGGACAGGTAAAACAAAAAGAGTAAGAAGTGTAGCAATCAACAAGCCTCCGATAACAACAGTTGCTAAAGGTCGTTGAACTTCAGCTCCGGCACCATGACTTAATGCCATCGGTAAAAATCCAAGAGAAGCTACGAAAGCAGTCATCAATACAGGTCGCAGTCGAAGCATTGTTCCTTGTAGAACAATTTTTGTTGGATCTGTTTCTCCTTCAGCTTTTATCCGGTTGAATTCTGTAATCAATACGATACCATTTAGTACGGATACTCCAAACAATGCGATAAAGCCAACACCTGCACTTATGCTGAATGGCATATCCCGAAATGCAAGGAAGAGTATTCCTCCAATTGCAGAGAGCGGAATTGCCGAATAAATAAGCAAGCCTTGTTTGATACTTCCAAACCCGAAATAGAGAAAAATAAAAATCAGCAACAAGGCAATTGGAACAGCAATCAGTAACCTTTTTTGGGCGGCGACCATGTTTTCAAATGCACCACCGAACGTTACATAATAACCGGATGGGAGAACCATTTGATTTTCTAATTTTTTCTGTAACTCTTCTACAATGGTTTGTACATCTCTTCCATGTACATTGAACCCGATTATTATTCTTCGTTTAGCGTCATCTCTTTGGATTTGATTTACGCTTTCTTTGATTGAAACATCAGCAATCTGATGAAGAGGAATTTGAATACCATTTGGTGTTGGTATTAAAAGATTTTGTACATCTTTCAAATCGTTTCGTTGATTACTTCCCAACCTGACCACCAATTCAAATCGTTTTTCATCTTCATACACCAGTCCGCTGCTTTGTCCGGCAAAAGCAATATTCACGACCTTATTGATATCCTGAATGTTTAATCCATATTGAGCAATTGCATTTCGTTTGTAATTAATAATTAATTGTGGAAGTCCTGTAATTGGTTCAACATAGATATTCTCTGCACCATCAATTTTACCTGCGATTTCACCGAGTATTTTTGAGTATTTTGACAACGTGTCGAGGTTTTCGCCAAAAATTTTACATACGACATCTTGTTTAGCTCCGGTCATTAATTCATTAAAACGCATTGCAACCGGATATTGAATACTATACATGACACCCGGAATATCTTTTAATGCCTGATTCATTTTTTCTGAAAGACCACTCCATGATTTTGCAGATGTCCACTCTGACTTATCTTTTAGAATAACCATTAAGTCTGAAGCTTCCATAGGCATAGGATCAGTTGGAATTTCACCGCTACCGGTTTTACCTATAACTTTTTCTACTTCGGGAAATTTAGTTAAAAGAAGGTGTGCCGATTTCAGGCAAGCTTCCGAAGAAGTAGTAATGTTGCTTCCCGTCAGCACTCGGGTTTCTATTGCAAAATCTCCTTCAGGTAATTCGGGAATAAATTCTCCTCCTAATTTAGAAAAAGTGTAAAATGAAATCAATAAAAGAGATACTGTAACCATAATTACCGTTTTGGGATAATTCAATATTGTTTTAAGATATTTTAAATGATGAGACAGAAAGAAGCCCATCATTTTATCGGAGATGTTTACGTTTCCTGATTTATTTTTTCGTAAGAATAATGAACTCATCATTGGAATGTAAGTGAGCGAAAGCAAGAAAGCGCCTATCAAAGCAAAAGCAACTGTTTGTGCCATTGGTTTAAACATCTTTCCTTCGATTCCTTCGAGTGTTAGAATCGGTAAATAAACAATGAGAATTATTATTTGTCCGAATACTGCACTGTTCATCATTCTACTCGCTGAATGACGAACGGTATCATCCATTTCAGATTGATTTAAAAGCAGAAGAGTATTGGTTTTTTTATTGTGAGTAATTCCATGCATTACTGCCTCTACAATAATAACTGCACCATCCACAATCAACCCAAAGTCTAATGCTCCTAAACTCATCAGGTTTCCACTCACTCCGAAAATATTCATCATGATAACGGCAAAGAGCATTGAGAGAGGAATCACTGAGGCAACTAATAATCCCGCTCGCAAATTTCCCAGGAACAAAACCAAAACGAAGATCACAATCAAAGCACCTTCCAGTAAGTTTTTTGAAACTGTTCTTATTGCATTGTTTACCATTTTAGTTCGATCCAGAAACGGTTCTAATTCTACACCTTCGGGCAAGGTTTTTTTGATTTGAATAATTTTGTTTTTTACATCTTCAATTACCTTGTTACTATTCTCACCTTTCAACATCATGACAACAGCACCTGCAACTTCTCCTTCATCGTTGTAGGTTATGGCGCCATATCGTGTTGCATTTCCTATCTGAACAGTAGCAACATCGTTTATTAATAGTGGCGTTCCATTAGCAGTAGATTTTACGACTATGTTTTTTATATCATCCAGGCTCCCGATCAATCCTTCAGTACGGATGTATAATACAGTCGATACTTTTTCAATGTATGCACCGCCTGTGTTCTCATTGTTTTTTTCCAAAGCTGTAAACACATCATTGATCGTGATGTTGTTGGATTTCAACGTAGCCGGATTAACAGCTATTTCATATTGTTTTACTCGACCACCGAAACTACTTACATCAGCTACTCCTTTTACACCAATCAATTGTCTCCGTACTATCCAGTCCTGAATGGTACGCAATTCAGTGGAATTGAATTTGGATTCATAACCACGTTTTGGTTTTAGAACATATTGATATATTTCACCAAGACCTGTTGTAACAGGAGCAAGCTTAGGAGTCCCGACACCTTTTGGAATCAAAGCTTCTGCTACTTTGAGTTGTTCCGTAACTTGCTGTCTTGCCCAATAGACATCAACATTATCATCGAAGACAATTGTGATAAGCGATAATCCGAACCTGGAAAAACTTCGGATTTCTTTTAGTCCGGGAATGTTGCTTGTGGCCTGTTCAATTGGAAATGTGATGAGTCTTTCAACATCAGGAGCGCCAAGTGATGGAGTAACAGTGATGACTTGTACCTGATTGTTTGTTATATCAGGCACAGCATCAATCGGTAGTTTTGTAAATTGGTAAAAACCGTAACCAATAAGAGTTAAAACGAATAGCCCTACAATGAGCTTATTCTTTATAGAGAATGCTATTATTTTATTGAGCATGATTATAAATATAAAGAAAGAATGGAAAGCATCAGGAGTTAGGTCGCCGTCAGCAATTTGTATGTGACCTTAAACGGACACTAATAAAATTATTAACTGATTTTTGGCGGTTGCCAGATGTTGCTGACCAGAGCAGAAAAGTATATTATTCCATTGTTGACAGGAAGAATGTTGTCTTGAAAAATGTTTGGGCTAACAATGGAGCTTTGAATTGGAATTAAAAAAGCTATAGAAACATGAGCGGTTGCACAATCACTTGTTTTAAAAGGAAGATTTTTATGATCCTGATGAGCATTCGCAGAATGTTTTGAAAGCTCATTGTAATGATCGTTGAAAAAGTCAGCGATAGATTCGTTTGGATTCTCTTTGTGATGTTCTAAATAGTGGTGAATTAAAACCGGAAATCTTAATAGCTGATGCAGCTCTGTGTTTGCGCAGAGAAAAACAAAAAGAAACGATATGGAAATGAGTTTTGCCAACCGGTTAAAGATAAGATAAAAAGTTTAATTATAATAGTAGCTAAGCAGTAGCATTCATAGTTAAATGAAACAACAATGTTCAATTACATGGACAAACACAAGTTGATTTTACAGGCAATTTGATTAAGGAAAGTGAGAACAGAGCGGGCAGGTTGACTCGAAAGGGAAATTCTGTTCGATTCTTTAACAGAAGAAACGAATGTATGATCACAATACGTATCGTTACCATGCACTTTTAAATGAAGCAATGCTTTTTGTCTGATTAACAAAAAACTTTTAGTTAGGCAATTACATATTGCCTGTCTTTTAATATTGCGTTTAATCCGGTTTCAAGTGAAATGAAATCCCGATTCAGTAGTTCTTTCATTTTGGTAATATCCGGTCTTCTTCTTGTCATGTCTCCTTCTTTTAAGGACGGCATGTGGATGATTTTAGATCTGGAGTTCGTTACTTTGATAATTGTTTTCGCTAAATCAAGAATGGTGATTTCATTATCGCTTCCGATGTTTGCAACATCGTTGATGACAAGATTATTATAAAAAGCATTTACGGTTGCTTCCAGATGATCATCGATGTAACAAAATGTACGCGTCTGACTTCCGTCGCCATAAATAGTAATGTCTTTATCTTTTAATGCGGCAAGTAAGAATTTAGAAATTACAAAATCTGTACTTTGTTTTGGTCCGAATGTGTTGAACAAACGGAAAATCGTAAAGTCCAGATCGTATTCGCGTTTGTAAGATCGCAAATAAGCTTCGCCGACATTTTTTACAATTGCGTATGGTAAGCGTGAGTTTAACGGTGTTGTATATTCATTCTGCGGATATTCTACGGGTTCACCATAAACTTCTGAGGAAGATGTATAGAAAACACGTTTAACACCGGTGTTTTTCGAAAGGTTTAAAATGTTGTTGATTCCTGTGATATCATGTAGAACGACAACAGGATTTGCAAGCGTTCTTTTTACTCCGACGACAGCAGCATAATGAAACACATAATCGAACTGATAGGCGTGAAAGATGCTGGCGATATCCATGATGTCGTTTGCATTGGCCTTAATGAACTTTACATTTTGATGAACCGATTTCGGTATTTTACTGAGAGAACCAGTAAGAAGATTATCAGCGATGACAACAAAATTGTCAGCGTCTTTTGCCAGACGTTCAGCAAGACTGCTTCCTATAAATCCTGCGCCGCCTGTGATGAGTATCTTTCTTTTCATGGTTGGGAGTTTTTGATTGGTGAATTGGTTATACCAAATGTGAAAATAATTTTTGGCTTAATTCCGGAATTTACATTAACGATACCATATCATTGGTTAACAAACGATAATCGATTGTCAGTTTATCAGTGAAAGCAAATATTTTCCATAACCGCTTTTTACTAATGGTTCAGCTACTTGTCGGAGTTGTTTTGCATTGATGTATCCCATGGAATACGCTACTTCTTCGATGCAACCGATTTTAAGTCCTTGTCTTTCTTCTATGACTTGAACAAAATGTCCGGCCTGCATCAACGATGCAAATGTTCCGGTGTCCAGCCAGGCAGTGCCTTTATCGAGTATGCCGACCTTTAATTTTCCTGCAGCCAAATACACTTTGTTGACATCGGTAATTTCGTATTCACCACGTGCACTCGGTTGAAGATTTTTTGCAATGTCAATGACTGAATTGTCATAGAAGTATAATCCGGGTACAGCGTAATTGGATTTAGGTTG
>JAYSPU010000153.1:0-10279 GCA_043721935.1 Bacteroidota bacterium
GCTTTTGCAAAGTACTATGCCTCAGAGGTTTGTGTTCAGGTTTCAACCGATGCTGTTCAGATTTTCGGTGGATATGGTTATACCAAAGACTTCCCTGTAGAGAAGTTTTACCGCGATTCTAAACTCTGTACAATAGGGGAAGGAACCAGTGAAATTCAGAAATTAGTAATCGCCAGAGAAATTTTTAAACAATAGTATTGCATAAAAGTAAAAAATCTGTATTTTCGCAGTCCTAAATCAAAATTTGAAGATGATCATCGTACCAATCAAAGAAAACGAGTCAATAGACAAAGCATTAAAAAAATTCAAAAAGAAATTTGAGCGTACAGGTACTGTACGTGAATTGCGTCGCCGTCAGGCGTATGCAAAGCCGTCAGTAGAGCGTCGTCAGGAAATTATTCAGGCGAAGTATCGTGATTTTATGATCAGAACTACTGCCCTTTAATCGGATTGATTTATTAGTTGAATCTTGTTACCTTTACTAACAAACCATTCAGGATGTTAGTAATCTACTAAATATATTGGAAGAGAATAAAATGCGCTGCATTTCATTCTCTTCTTTTTTTTTACTCTATGTCGATCAATAGCTTTCTACACTATATACAATTTGAGAAAAGGTTTTCGCCGAATACCGTTTTAGCGTATTCCTCTGATCTCGAACAATTTTTTCAATACCAGAAACTGCAATACGAAACAGAAGATCCTGTTGAAATTAATCATCCAATGATTCGTTCATGGATCGTTAGTATGATGGAAGCGCATGTCAGTCCGCGGTCAATTAACAGGAAGTTGACTACTCTCAAAACATATTATAAGTTCTTGCTTCGTCGTGGTTCAATTAAAGTGAATCCTATGTTGAAGGTTCAGGCACCTAAAACATCCAAACGGCTTCCTGTTTTTGTTGATCAAGCAAAAATGGAATTGTTGTTTAACGAGGTGAATTTTGGTGAAGGATTTGAATCTCAACGCGATCGATTAATACTCGAATTGTTTTATGCCACAGGGATGCGTTTGTCTGAATTGATAGGCCTTACCGATGATAGTATCGACCTCTACCAGTGCTCTTTAAAAGTGCTGGGAAAAAGAAACAAAGAGCGGATTATCCCGTTTACGGATAAGTTGAAAGTGTTAATTCGTGATTACCTCGATGTTCGTTCTAAAATTGGTGCTCCATTGTTGACTTTTTTTGTGACTGATAAAGGCAAAAAGATGTATCCTAAGCTTGTCTACAGGATTGTTACCAGCCGAATTGGAAGTGTCACAACGCTTGATAAAAAAAGTCCGCACGTTTTACGACATACTTTCGCTACTCACATGTTAAACAATGGAGCAGATATTAATAGTGTAAAAGAAATTCTCGGGCATGCGAGTTTGAGTGCGACTCAGGTGTATACCCACAACACAATTGAAAAATTAAAAGAAGTTTATAAACAAGCCCATCCACGGGCATAATATTTTCGGAGGCATTATGAAGATACGAGTTCAATCCTTACATTTTGATGCAGATAAAAAGTTACTGCAGTTCATTCAGGAAAAAGTAGACAAACTGGTTCATTTCTATGATCATATTTTAGGTGGAGAAGTGGTGTTGAAACTGGATAAAGCTACTGATATGAAGAATAAAATCGTTCATATTCAGATTCAGATTCCGGGAAATGATTTATTGGCAAAAGAACAATGTAAAAGTTTCGAAGAGGCTACTGATTTATGTATTGATTCACTCACACGTCAGATTAAAAAGCATAAAGAAAAAGTGCGCGGAGTTTAACGTGATTTTGTAAGAATACAATATGAATTTGTCCAACTTCGTTGGTGTGTAAGCGTATCGTGTATAGACTGAAAAACCAATGAAACGAATATTTGCTATAGCATTGCCATTCCTGTTATTTTCCGCATTTTGTTTCGGACAAAATAACAGCCAGTATCAGGTCGTTAATAAAGTCGTGATTGGGTACAAAGACACCGTGCCACTTCATTTTTTGCATGATACCACCATGTACAGTCAGGGTTGGGATACATTGCCGCAAACTGTTTTTTGGAGAGATGTAATCAATCTGACCAGTGATACATGTATCATCAATGTTGCTTATTGCCGAAAACCGGTAAATAAAATCAACCGAAATATCTGGATGAATCAGTCTGAGCCGCAAAAATTGTGTTTCAAAGACAGCGTTTGTCGTATTTACGGACTTGATTCAGCTACTAATTTATATGTAACGGCAGGAAAAGGAGAGTTTTACGAAGTCAAAAAGGTTTTGCCCATCATCAGTCAGGCAATTACTGCTTTTCGAAAAAATGATTGTGATCCCTGGTATGCACAAGCGATTTTACTTATTGAAAGTCCGGGTAAATCAAAATCAAAATCTTACGTTGGTGCCAATGGTCCATTCCAATTGATGAGAAGTGTGGCTGTTCGATATGGATTACGCGTAAATAAAAATATTGATGAAAGATCTGATCTTGAAAAATCTGCTAAGGCGGCCTCTTCACTCATCAAGACTGCTTGCATTCCCTACATCAAAAAGTTTTTAAATGAGAAAGGTGTGCCATACAATGAAACAGATTTATGGTTTCGCTTGCTTGTCTTACATGCATATCATGCAGGTGCAGGAAATGTCCGATGTGTAATTGATGCCATTAATCCTACCGAAGGTGGTGTAGCTTTATTTATGAAGGTTTGGCAAACTACATGTGGAGGTTTTAAAAATGAATCACAGAATTACTCTCAGATTGCTTTGGCATCTTTAATGAACTTTGATCAGCTTATTTCTGAAAATGCAGATACAGTTTTTCTAATTAAAGGAGATCAGTTTATGCGTGGCTACAATCGGAAAGCATTAAAGCCATGGGATGCATACGAATACCTTTCTAAAGGCATTCGTAATTATGAACGTGATTTTATTGACGAAATGATTCCTTACGATTATTTCATGAAACGTATCGGTACAATCCGGAAAGAGTTGACTTTAATTGCAAGCAGTGTGACTGATAAGAATATCAATCTGAAAAAATATCCGGCTTCTGAAGAACATCTGCTTAATCTGGCAGCTGAGTTGACCAAACGTCAACGGTATGAAGATGCTATTCGTGTTTTGAAATTGAATCTTGACATCAATCCGTCATCTGTAACTGCTTATGAAAATATTTCCCGGCTTTACAGGCTAACAGGTGATAAGAAGAACGCCACTTTTTATGGAACTAAAGTGCTTCCTGAAAATAATCGGGAAGCATCTAAAAATCAGGACTAACCACTATTTGGTTTGAAATATTCCTATTTTTGAACGATACGTTGATATTCGTTCCATGAGGAGATTTCTGATTGCTATTTTTTTCTTTTTGTTTAGTATCCAACTGCATGCACAGAAACCTGTCCTATCTGAATTTTCTGATCTTGAAGGTGAATTGCCACAGCAGTGGATGAATTCGTCTACTCTCATACAAGGAGCGGCTCATTCCGGAACTACTTTTTCACGGGTCGACTCACTTCATTGTTTTGGAATCGGATATGAAACTACTTTTTCTCCTGTAGTCTCAAGGAAAAATCTGAACGTTCATGTAAATGCTTTTTTCAGAACAGTAACTGCTGAGCAGTCGTATGTCATGGTTTTTATGATTACGCTAAAAGACAGTGTTGTGTATTGGAGTTCGTCCGATATTAAAATAAAAAAGACTGCAGATGAATGGACTTCATTGGATTTTGAGCGCACACTTCCGTCAAATATCACCTTGCCCGATTATAATTTTAAAGTATATATCTGGAATTCAAATTGTCAGGGAGCTATTGATGCAGATGATTTTAAAATCGATTTTTTCGAAACATCGTTTCCCGGTTTTTTGCCGAAGGCATTTGATCTTTCAGTAAATAATAAATCGGAATGGACTGAAGTGGCTTCTTCTCCTTTTGTAAAAGTGATGCATGAAAAACAGAATGGTAATCTGTGCTTGTTAAATGTCAATGGAGATACATTGGTAAAAAAATTAGCAATCGTTACGCAATGGAAAAAAGGGATGGGAGCTTCTGTACAAACTGATTATATTTCATTCTTCAAATTGACCACTGATTCTTCGACTAAGGAATATCGTATTCTTCGGCTCATATCAGTTACCGCCGAATTTGAAAGTGAGGTAACATTGTCGTTGAGTAAGGAGGTTCCGAACTTAATATTTGAAATTCATACCACCTTTTTGCAGAATATTTGGCTGGAAAGGCAAGCGTTGCTGTCCTCGTTTCAATTTCCTTTTACAGAAATTATTCAGGCAACTGGTATCAGGCAAAATGATTATTTGGAAAAGGAATACTGGATTGGTAAGCAAGGATTTTCAATTTCATCTTCAACAGCAAATCTGTCCGTGTATCATCCGAAGAAACTTTCATCTATTCAGTTGAATACACTAGATAAATATGCACTCTTTAATTTTGATTTTTCAAAAGATCATCCTCTTTTACATATTCCACTTTTGAAAAAATCAGAAGGTAAGTGGAATGACTATTCCTGTTCTGTTTATAAAAAAGGAGATAACCTCAACGCAAACGTTACTTTCTATTTTGGCAAAGTTGTAACACTGCCTGTGATCTCATCTTTTCCATCTGGATTTGAATCGGCCATGATCTGGACAGAACATGCTGACTTTGCCGATATACGAACACACAAAGCTGTTTACTTTGGTTCAGAGAATATCGATAACCCCGAAAAAAGTACAGGTGGTTTTTTAAAATATGGAATACCCGTTACAAAAAGTGTTTTTTTTGCTAATCCTGAAAAGCAATTAAATAGCGAAAAACACGGAGGATTTACAAGTGAGGTTTCAAATTACCAGACAACACCAGGCTTTCCGGTTTTTCTAAAACAACTGGACGAGTCAGGAATAGAAATTTGCTTGCATACACCGGATCCTTTTACGACCACAAGAGCAAGATTAGAAGAAGCTTGTGAAGTGATGAAAAAAGAATTCTCCTCCGTCACATGGATCGATCACGGGTATGATAATGAAAAGAAAAGTAACAGGGAAGACCTGAACTGCGATGGTCTGGATAGTAGTTCGTCTTTCTTTGCAGCAGATCTTTGGAAAAAAAATGGTATTCGATACGTATGGAATTCTTTTTATGAAGATGTTCAAGCAGACCCGCGACAATCATTCTATTCGTTCTTTCCAAAACCATATCCCGGATTCGGACAACAGTTTCCAAGACCTGTATATTGGCAGCATCCGACGAGAAGTTCAAATTTGTACCATTGGCGAACAACTTCTACCATAGATCCTCCGGACGGTAACTTATGGAATTATCTTTTTAGTGAAGAGCGATTAAACGACTTATGCGCCCAGCGGTATACTGAAATTATACATTGCTATCCTGCAAGGGTTGATAGTACAACTGGCTTTTACTCTGTATCGGATGGAACCATACAGGTAAATCAGGATTTTGACAAAACACTAGAACGACTTGCCGCTTATCGGGACAACGGACGAATATGGTTATGCACAATTCGTTCATACATGGAATATCAGCAGGCGCTTGATTTACTGGAATATACTTTTCAAAAGGATGGTTCAATCGTCCTAACGAATCATTCAAACATGATTATTCATAGTCTTACTCTGTTGATGAACTTAAAATCATTTTCATTGGACTCAACTGCGACATTGGAAATAAAGAAAATAGCTGATCAAATGATGGTAGTCGGAGAGTTTAAGCCCGAAGGAAAGGTTCGGCTTATTCCTACAGGAAAATAAAATGGACAAAGCTCATTTTTTTTAATTGAGCACAAAAGGAACTCATGATTAAATCAGGCGTATGTATGTGAATAGGTGGCCATGGATAAACATTAATTCTAAGCTGATGTGAATAAGGTAATTGAAGCACCTTTTGTTTTAGTAAAAAATCTAGTGTCTAATTTCATCATTGAATCTTCTTCTACGGGAATCAATATTTATTTTTCTTAAGGCTTATGTGGAAAAAAATAAAACGCATCACGTTAAAAGTCATATTGGGTTTTTTGGGATTGAGTATTCTGTCTACCATATTATTTCGATTTGTTCCAATTCCAATTACGCCGTTGATGATTCTAAGATGTGTAGAACAGAAAGCAGACGGAAAAGAAATGAAGTTGAAAAAAGACTGGGTATCAATTGGTAAAATGAGTCCGACTATGCCCTTAGCAGTCATTGCAGCGGAGGATCAAAAGTTTGAAGATCACTTTGGTTTTGATTTAGAGGCCATTAAAAAAGCAGATACTTACAATGAAAGACATAAGGGAAAACGATTAAAAGGAGCAAGCACGATTAGTCAGCAAACTGCGAAGAATCTTTTTTTATGGCCATCGAGATCATGGATTCGGAAAGGATTCGAAGTCTACTTTACTTTTTTGATCGAGATATTCTGGAGTAAGAAACGAATCCTTGAAGTGTACTTAAATGTGATTGAAACCGGTGATGGAATATATGGTGTTGAAGCAGCTTCACAGGTTTACTTTAAAAAGCCGGCTAAGCGATTAACAATTAAAGAGACAGCCTTGATAGCAGCAATTCTTCCCGGTCCATTGAAATGGAATCCGGCAAATCCAACTCCGTATATAAGCAGAAAGGCACAACGCATAATTAAGTTTATGAGTAAACTTGAACCGATTGATTTTTAATGAAGAATAAAAAATCGGAATATTTCATCTTCAATGTTGTATTCTGACAGACATAACTTTGAATAATTATTGCAATAATTACTTGACATTCGATTACTTTATTTCATCTTTGATGTGTATATTATAGAATAGTGGATCAGACGAAGAAAATATTTCTCAAAAAGCTTTTTTTATTTGGCCTTCTGCTGATTGTTTCACGATTGCCATTTCTTAGTCATGGATATGGTTTGGATGGGGACTCCTGGTCAGTCGCTTTGTTGGGAAAGTATATGCACGAAACTGGAATTTATTCCACGTCGCGATTGCCAGGGTATCCTGTTCATGAATTTTTAGCTTCCCTCTTTATAAATGGTGGTCCGATAGCCTTGAATGGATTATCAATGATTTTTACTGTGATAGGAGTGATGTGTTTTGTTCTGACTCTTCGATTGCTCCGTTTCAAATATGTTTTTTTGGCAGGAACAGCTTTAGCAGCGATTCCGGTTTTATATATCAATAGTACGACTACGATTGATTATAATATTGCGCTTGGATTTATACTTGCATCAATGTATTTGTTGATGAGAGGGAATCACGTTTCAGCCGGCATTATGTTGGGTTTTGCAATCGGCACCCGGATAACCTCAGGAGCAATGTTAGTTCCATTTTGCATTTTATTATTGGAAGGAACGGACATGCGGATTAATTTCAAAAGGTTATTTCGTTTTGTTGTACCTGTTTTAGTAATGGGATTTATTTTATTTATCCCTCTGATTAGGACTTATGGATTAGATTTTTTCACTTACTATGATGTTCCGTATCCATCGATACAGAAAGTGTTATATAAATTCTGTTTTGAAGTATGGGGAGTTGTTGGGTTTATTGGTTTGGTTATCTCCATCGGTTTGCTTTTTTTACCTAACCGGATTACAAACAAAAAGTTTTTATTTCCCCGATCGGTTAATGAGAAGTATGTAATTGCCTGGTTAGTTGCAATTGATCTGTATATAATTGCTTACTTGAAATTACCTATGGAGTCAGGCTATCTGATCCCAATCCTTCCATTCGTAATTCTGATATTTGGAAAGTACCTCTATAACAAAGCCTTTATTTTCTTTGCAATTACATTAATTGTTTCACCGTTGCTGTTTTCCATATCACCCATCGAACGATTTGATGCATTAACACCGTCAGATCTAGCTACAGAATTCAGGGCAGGAGGAGAGCATCTTCGATTGGATGTTTTGAAAGGACCTATTATAGCGTATGAATCCAGACGAGAGAATGCAGAATTGTTTACGTCAAAATTAATTCAGTCTTTTGATACGATCTCCCTTCCATCAGTCATTATTTCAGGTCGATGGTATAATCAACTGGTAGTAGAAAGTGGTGACACTACAAGATTTAATAAAGTTACACTCAGAGCATATCTTTCGGAAGACGAAGCGGTCTATTTTTATGCAAAAGGGTATGTGATTTATTATTTACCTCGTCAGGAGTTTTATAATAAGATAATGAAAAACGTAGACCTGGAAATTTACAAAGCGATTCCTTACGTACTGGATGAGCGGTATTAGAAACCGAAAGTAAAACCTAGTCGTAAAATTGGATTTTGATAAGGAGAGTTTCTGGTTTGATTTAGGTTGTAAAGTAATAAAAGATCAATTCCACTTCTTTCGCCTATCCTTTCTCTGTAACCACCTCCGACTAGTACAGAAGTTACATTGGTTCGTTCATAACCAGTAGCGTAAAAGCGGGGCACTTCTAAACTCAGAACTTCATATTCTGAGTGTAAAAAAAGATTTTCATAAACGAATAATCTGGAGAAGATACCACCACCATAAATGTGGGTGCTATAGTTGTAATAATTGTTTTTAAAATACAGATAATTTGCAGTGATTCCCGCGGATAGTTTTTCAGTTATTCTATAACCAAGAAGAGGAGCAATTTGTACAATGGTTTGAGTCCCGAATTGCAAACCAAAATTTCCTCCTGTGAAAATTCGTTGTTGCCATGGAGTCTTTGAAGGTGGTGGTGCTTCTTGCAGCAATTGAGCGGAAGAATATGATGAAATGAAAGTAAAACAAATGACAAGCAGGATGTGTATTTTTCTTTGCATAGAGTTGACAGATAAAATGTATGTTTGAAAGAAATATAGTGAGTCAAAGTTAAGCTTTAATATGAAAACTATTATTTTGGCGAGAGGATTTAACAAGTGTAGTATTAAATCGAATTAATATGAATGTAGTAATTACCGGAGGCAATAAAGGAGTTGGATTTGCGACGGCGAAACAAATAGCGTGTGACGGTATTCACCGGATTTTAATTCTGGGAAGAGATGAAAATCTACTAAGAAGAGCAGTAGAAGAAATAATATCTACAGAGGGAAACCAATCGGAAATTTTTTATTTACAATCAAATTTAACCAGTGAAAAAGATTTAAATGAATTAAAAGGTAGAGTGGAATCGATTATGAATTCAATTGAAATCCTAATTAACAATGCAGGTAAACTTGTAAATAAACCGCTTGAATTACTTTCTGTTGTTGACTTCAGACTCGTTTATGATACAAATGTAATAGGCTTAGCTGTCTGCACAGGGAAACTACTACCCTTGTTAGAACGAGGAGCATTACATCCAAATCAATCTATTTGCGCTCATGTTATTAATATATCCTCGATAGGAGGAATTCAAGGTAGTATGAAGTTTAACGGATTGTCAGCGTATAGTTCGAGCAAGGGAGCAGTACTTATTCTTACAGAGTGTATGGCAGAAGAGTTTAAAGAAAAACATATCCATGTAAACTGTTTAGCTCTGGGTTCAGTCTCTACAGCAATGTTTAAAGATGCTTTTCCTGATTTTTCGGCTGCCGTGTCTCCGGAAGAAATGGGGGTTTTCATTGCAGATTTTGCGCTGCAACGTGCACCTCTTTTCAATGGAAAGATTATCCCCGTGGCTTCCAGTACCCCATAAAGTTTGATTTTCAATTGTTTGTGAGTTATTTTTGGTTGTTTGCAAATCAGCTTGATGGCCGATTTTTTTAAGAATACCAATAGTAAGGTAACAGGCAATGAAATTTATTTCATTGAAGATTAGGCCAATGCTTATTATTTTAAAAATAATTCAATAAAAGGTTAAAACGGGCTTGTCGAATTAGAAAACGTTAGTACATTTGCATCCCCAATAACAAAGTTCTTTTACACAAAAGGGGCCGTTGAAAGGCGGTTTTTCAGGAAAATAAAAAGAAGTGAAGGAAAGAAAATGACGATAGAAATTTTCTAACTGGAAACGTGCAGATTGAGAATCTTGAAAAAAATAATTAAAAAAAAGTTGCAGAGAAGAAAAAAGTTAGTATCTTTGCAGCCCGAAAAACAAGTAGGAAAGTGTTCAACGGAACATTTCAGAAAAAAGCCACTTACTAAATAACTTGCAAAGGTTGTTTGAAATATAAGTGAACGTTCTTTGAAGAATTGATAAGGAAATAATAAGCCCTAATTACAGTCGATTTTTATCGACACTAATTTTGAGTAACAAATCCTGACAGAGTTTTAAGAATCAACTTTACTATGGAGAGTTTGATCCTGGCTCAGGATTAACGCTAGCGGCAGGCCTAATACATGCAAGTCGAACGGCAGCGGGTGTAGCAATACATGCCGGCGAGTGGC
>JAYSPU010000154.1:0-7601 GCA_043721935.1 Bacteroidota bacterium
GAATATATAAAAACCTGCTTTTGTTGTTTTTAAATTGGATAGTACGATACGATCTTTGTTATTTTTAAATAAAGAGAGATGAAGTACGAAGATTTAACAGGAAAAATAATTGGACATGCAATGACAGTCCACAATACTCTTGGTAATGGTTTTCAGGAAAAAATTTACCAACAAGCTTTGGAAATTGAAATGGGGTTACACTTGATAAATTTTGAAAGAGAATTTGTAATGCCAATTTACTATAGAAATAAACACATCGGAACCCGAAGAGTAGATTTCCTGGTGGAAACTATAATATCAGTTGAATTAAAAGCAGTCATTAATTTAGAACCTGTACATTTTAATCAGGCAATGAATTATCTGGAAGCGTATAATCTGGAAGTCGGATTACTAATAAATTTTGGTGCAAGAAGTCTGGAATTTCATCGATTCAAAAATTCTAAATACATACCAAAATAAAATGTCACATATAAATATATATTGTCAATATTTAAACTTTGTCGCTTAGCAACATCAAAAGAATCCCACAATCCCATTAATCCCAGTCCAGACATTTTACCGCGGCATCTCCTTACCATCTAAATTGCTTCAAATAAACCACCATAAGAATACGCCGATTAAAAGTTAGTTATCTATTCCCCGGTACCATACAATTCCGAAAAATAATTTCATTTCAAAATATTCATGAGTACAGTTGAATACTTGTTGGCTGATTGCAGAAGCAAAGCAAAACACTTAATTAAACTTTTTCTTTTAACCGAAACAAATCATTGTTGATAATTACGGTATTAATTTTTGAAAATATTTGCGATATTTATTAAGATCTATTCTAACTTGTGTAGTAATAAAAATTGCAGTGTGCTTAAAACTTTTCAATGAAGAATATTCTTGAGAATTAGGCACATATAAACTAAGCAACACTAAAATTAATTACCATGAGCGACAAAGTAATTTGGGACACTGTAGCACCGGTTTATGAAACCGAAGTTTTTGATGTTTACAAAAGTGATAAAAAAGGAATACTTAAAAAAATGGTACTAAGTCATGCTGATAAAACAGGACTTGCAATTGACTTTGGATGCGGACTCGGAAAAGCATTGCCGATGTTATCGCCATTGTTTAAAGAAATAGTAGCTGTGGATGTTTCACAAAATCTGTTAGACATTGCGAAGAAGAAAGGTTTTAAAAATGTTCGCTTAGAGCAAGCAGATCTGGCCGAGAAAAAAGTTCAGTTGCCAAAAGCTGAATTTGTATTGTGCGTTAACGTTTCTATTTCTGCTGACAACGTCCGGAATTATCAGATGTTGAAAAATGCATTGAGTGCATTGAAGCCGGGTGGAGTGGCAGTTTTTGTACTTCCTTCACAAGAGTCGGTTTCTTTTGCAACATGGTTGCTGATAAACATGTATCAGAAAGAAGGTGTAAATTTTCCTGATATTCCAAAAAGTGAAATCAATCATTTGTCTCCTCAGTTCCATCATTTTTTCAAAGATGGAATTATTAACTTAGATGAAACACCAACGAAGCACTATCTTTTCACTGAGATTGTTTCTTTTTTTAATAAGGGTAAGTTTCAAATTCAAACAATAGATCGTATTGAATATGATTGGGGAACTGAACTGGATGAACTTCCTAAAAATGTAAAAGCTCCAAATCCGTGGGATTGGATGGTGGAGGTGAAAAGGATTGGTTAATAAAATATGAAAACGTTTTAAAGCTCCGGCATTAAAATGGTCTGCCCAACTATTTAATCCAAAACAAAAAACCAGCTACTAGAATAATATTGTAGCCGGGGTTTTGATATTTAATTCTTGGATTTCTATCATCTTATTTCGAACTATTTTATTTTTCTGGGATAAATTTACAATCCTTCTAACGCTGTCAATAATCCGGCTTCACTTATCACTTGCATGTTTAACGCTATTTGTTGATTTGGAACAATTGTAAACGTTGATTGCTGAAGAAGAAATTCGTTGTTCTGATTTTTGGCGAAAGCAACTATTGTTACTTGTTCTCCAACCGGTATAGAACCTGAAACGAGATTCGATATTTTCATTAATCCTTTGAAACCGGTAAACGATAAAAAGATTTCAATGTTTTGAGTATTTGTTCCCAATGAAGTCAGAGTAATCGCGGTATTCTGACCGGAAGAAGTATGCGGACTTGCAGCACTGATCCAGCCCATGTGTGCAACTGTCAGACTATAATAATATTGATTCACTGATACAGCGGTTACGGAATCAACAAATCCGGAAGTAATGGATGAAATGCTATTGGTCCAGTCGGTGGGAATGCCTGATGAATAGCCATAATAGCCTAACATGTTATTATTTAGTATGGGCATGGTATCCATTTCCATATAATAACCTCGACCCGGATTCAGAACTAATTCATCATTTACTTTAAATGTACGTGCACGGATTTCAGCACTGGTTTCAAGAATAGTTCCTCCGGCAATAGAAGGAAGTCGCCATAACAGCATGTCTTTGATAGAATACAGTTCTACTACTTTTAAGAAGAACGGATAATTTATTCCGCCACCTGCAGGATACATAAACATATCAGCAGTCATACAAAATTTTGTACCTTTTTTGGCAATCAGCGGACAAGTGCCGGGTGTGTCAATAACAAAAACCTGTTCTTCTTCCTGGTGTTGATTGTAAAATGAATCCATGTTCTGATAATCATCCTGAACGATTCTGTCTTTCTTGCAAGCCGCGAAAGAAATGATCAGACATAAAAAACCCAGACTCGCTATTTTAATTAGACTTTTTCTTTTCATCAGTTTTTTATTTATTAATGTTTAGATATTGTTGGACATTTCTCTTTCGATCTACCACAGGAGCCCGGATAAAACATAATTCCTATTCTCAGTGTATTTTCTTTCCAGTGAAAATCATATCGGTCTTCTATAAATGGTCTTATGCAGCCTCTGCTGCGGATCAGACCACCACCTGCCTGAGGCGATAAATTATTTTGTTTTTTTTGTCCGGGTGCAAAATCGTTTGCATTTATCCAGTTGTTATAATAGCCGCCACCTGAAAGGTAAAAGGTGTAACGACTGATGTTGAATAGTTCATATTGCAAGGCTGCCCCGGCATATAATTCATGGTAGGGGTTGAATCCGGGGAAATAAGAAATCTCCGGGACTACAAATAACCTTCTGTATAAAGGAATTTTTGCCCTGAGATCGATGCCAAAACTTTCTATTTGAAAGTTGTAAATGATACTTCCACCATACCCGGTTTCCTGAGCATTGGATGAAGTTGAGTATGCAATACAATTTATGGCAATGAAAGACCAACAGATAAAAAACCTCACCTTTTTATTCATACAAGCTTTATTTTAATAAATGAATGTTGGATAAGCTCCGATTCATTCTGTTTGTGTGAATGTAACGGCGGTAAAGATAATTGAATGATGCATTACTAACGGATAAGAGTAGTTAATATTATACAGCAGGATATACAAATCGACCTAATTCTTTTTGAGTGGATTTTAAAAATTAGTATGGGGAGGAATAAATTCTTCAAAGCAGCAAACAATAAAAGTATTTGAAGGAGAATAGAAAAAAAATTGACTGACGAATTTATTTTCCGCTGAACAGACGATATTAAAAATCATCTAACGGTTAATAACACATCAGTCAATTTTCTCAAACACTCAAATAACTTAAATCATTTTTAGCTTAATAAAAAACAATCCAACTCCAAGCAGCAATGCTCCAAGCGAAATCAATCCCCATTCACCAAGTGTCGGAATGGATGCTACTGCTCCGTCGGTGAGGTTTAATCGACCGTAAGGAGAAGTGCTAACCGTCCAGTTGGCTCCGTCATCGGCGCTATATTCTGTGTACGCATCAAAAAAGGCCGACATATAATATGCTCCACCACTGGTAGGTGTAACGATTATGCCACCTGCAGAAATTAAGCTTGGACTTTCTCTTATTTTAAGCTTTATAGCTATAGTGTCTTTTGTAACATCAAGCTGAAGAATTTCAGCATCATAGGAGCGTGCTGTCCCTGTCGTAGTTGCATACGTCACTTTTATTGAGAGATTAGCCGGAGCTGAAAAAGGAATAGCCGGACCACCATTGGAATAGGTAGCGGAGAAAGTACACGTGAAGGGAATTATTGCAGTACCTGAAAGCGGCAATAGTTTTCCCGGTGAAAAATTATTTAATACGACATTTGAAATAGTAATTCCGCCACCATTAAAAATATCTGTACCAACTAATATTTTTGGTGGTGTACTGGTTGGTGATGGTGGAAAACTGTCAACAGGAACAATCACTTCTTCATGTGGCACTGCCGTAGCAAATTTTACAAGAATTGCATCATGCAATCCGCCACCGTAGACAGTCTGATGAGCACCTGCTGAAGTCATACCGGTCGAACTTGGAGTCCATCCACATAAAAAGACATCGCCAAAAACATTGACAGCTACTCTTGCTTCTTCCTCATGATTTTTACCGTAATAGGTAGCGGATGCCCGAACACCACTTGAAGTAAATGCTACCATAAAGAGATTTTCTGATCCGATCAGATTGGTTTGATAGCCATAAAGTGTTGCAATTGAATTGCCGACATTTGGCGAGTAACTATCGCCTGCAAGAAAAACATTTCCAAAAGCATCAGCAGCAACGTTGGTTCCTTCTTCAATTCCTGTATCTCCATAGTATGTTCCCCAGATACGATTTCCGGATGCATCAAATTTTACAAGATAGGCATCACTAAATCCTCCGAATGTATTCTGATGTCCGCCTGATGCAATTCCTGAGGTGCTTTGCGTCATACCGGAGATGTAAATACAATTTCCCGGACCTGTAGCAACTCCAAAACAAGATTCAAGTTGCACTCCGCCATAATAGGTTGCCCATAATCTTACTCCTGCAGAATTAAATTTTACAAGAAATGCATCTTGTAATCCTGCATAGGAATTTTGAAATCCGCCTGCTGTTGCAATATCATTTGAACTGCTGGTATATCCTCCGACGACTACATTACCTGCAGCATCTGTAGCTATATCAAAAGCAGCGTCTTCACTCGTTCCACCATAAAAAGTTCCCCATTGACGAACACCGCTACTATTAAACTTTACAATAAAAGCGTCAACGCCACCACCACCGTAAGTCGCCTGATGTGATCCAGCTGATGAAATATCATTAGAACTTGAAGAGTATCCTGCCATATAAACATTACCTGAAGCGTCAGTTGCTAAATTTGTTCCCTGTTCAAAAAATATTCCTCCATAATAAGTTGCCCAGAGACGATTTCCGTTTGAATTAAACTTAACAAGAAAAGCATCGTTGTTTCCTCCATAGACTGTCTGATGTGCACCCGGTGTGGCAATGCCGCTTGTGCTTTCAGTATAACCGGTTAGATAAATATTTCCGGCAGCATCGGTCTTTACCCCATATCCATAATCTGCATCCGGACCACCATAATAAGTAGCCCAAAGTCTGTTTCCTGCTCCGTCAAACTTTACGAGATAAGCATCCACTCCGCCACCATAAACACTTTGAAAAGAACCAGGAGTTGAAATCCCGGTTGAACTACTTGTTTGACCGGTCATGTAAACATTACCGGATGCATCGGTACTAATTTTATATCCGGCATCCTGTCCGGCACCGCCATAATAAGTCGCCCAGAGACGATAGTTTTGTGCGGACGAAGTAAACGCTACGCAAATAAAAAAAGACAGAAACAGTAGATTTTTTTTCATAAAAATAATTTTTATTAGGTGTAGTAGAAGATTCTGAAGAGTGGACTAAATAAATATAATACTGTTCAAATATCGCAGGGGAATATTAATAAAATTGAACAGGTAATGCAGCAAGAAATAGAACTTCTAATATATAAAACATTTTAACGCCAAAACCATTCACTTAATATATGGCGAAAGGTGTTTTTTACGTGGCGAATGAAAAATAATTGAGTTTTTAATGAATTTTGTTAATTCAACTGTAATTTACTTCGTTTAAATTTATGAACGGAATGAGAGAAAGTAGCTCTGAAGGATAAAAAATTTATTTATTAATTAATCGGAAAGTGAGTAATAGTGTATTGCAAAATAGTTCTAACAAACATTTTGTGAATTGGACTTTGTCGAATTAGTATACAATTAGATATTTATTTAGCTTGAGAAAGAAGGAAATCTTTTATAGTTTAGAAAATTTAACGAAGAGAATATGTTTAATAAATCATTGTTTAGTTGAATATAATTCGTGAATGCATCAGGAAACGATTTCTTGCAGAAATTGAATTTTATACTTTTCGTGGAATTTCAATAGTAATAAAAACAGAGCTAGATTGAAATGTGCTTAAAGAGGTTAATTATTCTTAAGTATCAATTAAAGATCGTATTGATATTAGTGCTTTTTATCTGAATTGAACAATAGTTTCAAGGATGCAGAATCAATTTTAATTTTTGTCTTATTCATCATGTAATATTAACGGACGATACAGTACGCCGTCGACAGTTGAAATTTCAAGTACATAGCGTCCCGATTTAATATTCTTTACATTAACTTTATTAGAGTTGCTATTGGAAGTTTGATAAATCAACGTTCTTCCTATTGCGTCGATAATTTTAATTGAAAGAATCGGAGCAGTATATTCAATGTTGATAAAATCATGAGCCGGGTTTGGATAAACGATAAGATGAGCATTCGAAGTGGATCTGATTCCATTATCAATAAAAGTAAACGGTTCAGATAAAGCAATACAACCGCCACTGTCTCTAACCTGAACCTTATAATCTCCATTAATGGTCGGGGTTAAATTTTGAAATGTAGCACCGGGAATGATTGTCTGATTGTAATACCATTGATAGGAAAAAGCTGGTGTAGAAATTAAATCCGGCCAGGTGAAATTAATGGTTGGTATTGCAACCGCATATTGACTAAAATTCAGTAGGTTGCTTGTGACGGTCTTCGGATAAGCACACATATCTCCACTCGTAACAACACAATAGATGGTGTCGTTCAGTGATAATCCGGCCGATAAAATAAGTGAATCGGTATTTGGATTTAGTAATACCCTGTTCTTATACCATTTTATTATACGGCTAGGTGGGTTTCCTCCATTTAGTATAGTAGCCTTACATTTGAACGGGAGGCCAATACAGAAAAGTGAGTCAGCAGCAATTGTAACTTCCGGATTAACCACATTGCAAATTTCATGAGTAACCAGGTTTGTTGCTACTGGTGGATTTGAATCAAAATATATGTTAGCACTATTCAGAACACCGATTCCATTCCCTAATCCCGGTTTTAGTTGAACAGTAAACTCAACATAACCATGACTGCCGAATTGATTTGCATTGCTGTCAGGTAAATAAATATCATTAAAAATAAAGTCTACTCTGTCGTTATTTATTTCATATTGGAAGGGATGTGAAGAACCAATAAAAGTCAAAGTTGAGAGGTCGAATTTCAGTTGATTTATATAATCTGAAATGACAACTTTAAAAGCCGTATCATTTCCTGTATTCTGAAAATCGATTCTGTATTTGATTACTTCACCGGCAGCTATAAAATGATTAGGACCCAGTCCGACAGGCTGCGCAGATTTTGCATTTGGGTCAAATGAATTGGTAAT
>JAYSPU010000155.1:0-1904 GCA_043721935.1 Bacteroidota bacterium
GGACCAATCTGTTTGCAATATTCTTGTGAATAATTCTTTTAAAATAAATCGCTACCTAAATTGAACAAGTCCATTTCATTTCTCCTCTTGGAATTTTTACATCGAATAAATCAAAAACAACGACTGCACTAAAGCCAGTATCAACTTGATTCTAGATTTTACGAACATGGATCAAATGGAAGATCGAAATCACGTTTCAGGCAACCAATACAAGAAGGATAATTAAATGATTGCGTTTCCTATTGAAATGTTTTCTATATTCGTTTGAAGAATGAAAAATAGTACGAAAGAAAAGACTGTGTCACTAACACCCGGCGGAATCTCGCTGCGACTTGGGTAAGGAGAGTGCGGAAGGATTGACGCTAAAGATTCTGCCGAGCAGGGGCGCAATCAAGAATCATTTAAGTAGAAAACCACTTGCAAAAATTTCAACTAGGAAATAGACATCACCCATGAAAAGGTACTTTATTCTTTGTTTTATACTAATTTACCACTTTGCCAATTCGCAAATTGCACAACCATTTCCGGATAGAGCAGCAAGTTGGGTAATTACTGAATGTTGGGGGCCTCCTCCCGGTTGGTCGTGCGCCAATTACAGATATTTTAGTAATGGAGATACTTCTATAAATGGAATGTCTTATATGTTTTTGAAATATTCGATTAATCTTGACCCAACTGATACGACGAGTTCAACAGTTGTAGGATATTATAGAATAGATGGCCAAAAAGTCTTTTACCTGCAGGATTCATCATATGCCAACAGTAGTACAGGCATGTACAATTCTGTTTATTTTAATACAGGCCAGGAAATTTTATTGTATGATTTTGGAATACAAATTGGCGATACTTTTTCACTAAGTGATACAACCTACTTCTTAGGCCAAGCAAAATTAGTCTTAACACAAATAGATACAGTTCAGATATCAAGTGACCCTGTGAGAAGATTTATTTTTACTCCCGAAAATTTATCAAATTGTTTTTCTACCCAAAATTATTATTGGTACGAGGGCATAGGCAGTATCTATGGCTTTTTCCCTAATTTCTTTTGCTTTGAAAACGAAATAACCTTCGACTGCTTTCATGAAAATAATATCGATTATGTTTTCTATTTACAACCCGGCGATGACTGCATGAACATTACTTTAGGTGAAAATCATCCATCGAAAGTTAATCATATAAGTGTTTTTCCAAATCCAACCAATGGACAAATCAATATTGTATCCGATTTCAATGATGATAATGTTGTGATCACAGATATGACTGGAAAATGGATCTCTTCTTTTTCCTTTTCAGTTGGAAATAATTTGATCGACATTCAATATCTCTCTCCAGGTTTATATTTTTTGAAAACTAAAATGGGGGTTGAGAAAATTTTCATCTCTTATTGAAAACTAAATCGACTGTTTTATTTTAAGATTCTAAGTGTCGGCGAAATTAAAAATTCTGCCGATACTTAGTTTGGCAATAGAGAGTTTTCTGCCAAACTATTGAATTACGAAAATTAAAAATGGTTCACAATTAGTTTATGATAAGCTAAGTTCCAGCGGAATCCGCTCGGCAGAAATTCAACTGCCGAAATGTTCAACGGAATCTATAAATGTATTTTAAATTTGCATCTCTTTAAAACTAAACTAACGAAATTTGTAAACTGTACTACGATCCCGCTAGGAGATTTCTTTATCGTCAATTCTGCACTGCCCTTCCGCAAGCTTTAGCGAGATTCCCTCATTCACAAAGTAATCACCTTCTTTTAAGATATAAAGTTCTATTGCAAACTATGCAAATTGATCACCGATATTTTCACAGGACCAATCTGTTTGCAATATTCTTGTGAATAATTCTTTTAAAATAAATCGCTACCTAAATTGAACAAGTCCATTTCATTTCTCCTCTTGGAATTTTTA
>JAYSPU010000156.1:0-4724 GCA_043721935.1 Bacteroidota bacterium
ATCAGGTTGAGTACAACAACGATGGCTCCGATCATCGATTCGCTGGTCGCTTGTAACTTTGCGTGTATGTTTCCCATTCCGTACAATCGTTTTGCTTGTTCAGCATTAATTTCACGTATCATCTGCAAGCTTTTTTGTGCATTTTTCATAAATATCATGCATCTATTTTTTGATATTTAGCCCTAGAGTCCTTTATTTATACACATTCTGGCTGGCTGAGTGAACCCTAATTAATAAATTAAATTAAATATTCTTATTACAGGTTTTTTAAGGGATAAAAAAAATACCGGCGGGTTGATTTTATTTTATCAATCTCCTGTTTTGTAAAAGCGTTATTCTGTTACTTTTGTGTCATGAAACTATTTGTAAAAAACATTGAAGGTACAGTAAATGAAGTTTTATTGGAGTCAATTTTCAGCCAATATGGTGTGGTAAAAGAAACGAAAATTGTGTACGATAAAATTACCTGGGAAAGTCGTGGATTTGGTTTTGTGGAGTTTGAAAAAGCAGAAGACGGAGTTAAAGCGATGGAAGCGTTGAACGGAAAAGAGTTGATCGGAAAGCATCTTTCTGTCGAAGAAGCCGTAGAAAAAAAACGATGACAGTGATCTGATGGAGCGACTGAAGTTAAGGATACAACTCTTGCTTTTTTGTTTTTGTTGCATTCAGGGCCTGGCTTCCGGTCAGGTAATGGATACAGTTGTTTATAGCCTCGATCAAAAGCCAAAGTTTTTCATCACACTGGCTTCCTTTAGTACATTTATCGATCACGACTTTGCCAATTTTAACGGCATAAGAACGGGATTGAATTACAACCAACGGATAAAATTTGGTTTGGGTTATTTTGCTTTGGCAAATCGTGCTGTGGTTTCTGATGTTTTAATAAATGAAAACGGCAATTCATACGTAACGAACGGTGAATTGAACATTCATTTTTTTACGCTGTCGACAGAATATTATTTCAGGAATGAATATCCGTGGCAGTTTACCATTACACCTTTTCAATTAGGTGTTGGAAAGTCAGGATACAGTTATATCAGCAGAAGTCAGCGTATCAAAGTGTCGACGCCAAAGGAATTGGTCATTTTGTATCAGCCGGAAGTTTGTGTTCAGTACGGAGTTATGCGGTGGCTGGGAATAGGATTGACAACAGGATACCGGTTTGTGCTTTATCGTTCTGATAAATTAACTCAACATTTAAGTGCGCCAACATTTGCAATTGATGTGCGGCTTTTTGTAGATGAATTGTATAACATGCTTATTCATCCTTCTCCTGAAGAGTAATCCTGTTGTTTTTATGGATGATCAGAGCAAGTTTCAGGTGTTAAATCTCCGTCTTACTAGTCTCTTTTTCAGTCAAAAAGATTAGTACTTTTGTCACGCATGCTGAATGACAACTTAGATCCTACCGGAACCGGCTTTTCCCCTGCTGAAAAAGAAATTGAAAAAGTGCTCCGACCACAAGGGTTTGAAGACTTTACGGGACAATTGAGTGTAGTTGAAAATCTAAAGGTTTTTGTCGAAGCTGCCCGTTTAAGAGAGGAAGCATTGGATCATGTGCTTTTGCATGGACCTCCCGGACTTGGAAAAACAACCTTAGCGTATATTCTGGCAAATGAGTTGGGAGTAAACATTCGGACTACATCCGGACCCGTATTGGATAAGCCGGGTGATCTGGCTGGATTGCTTACCAATCTGGAGCCGCATGATGTTTTGTTTATTGATGAGATTCATCGCTTGTCTCCAGTTGTTGAAGAATACTTGTATTCAGCAATGGAAGATTATAAGATTGACATCATGATAGATGCCGGACCGAATGCACGGAGCGTACAGCTTACGATTAATCCGTTTACCTTAATAGGTGCTACGACTCGTTCCGGTTTGCTGACGGCACCGCTGCGGGCACGTTTTGGTATTACATCCAGACTTGAATATTACGACTCAGCATTATTGAAAAAAATATTGACACGTTCTGCTCAAATTCTGAAAACAGAAATTCACGAAGATGCAGCATTTGAAATTGCCGGACGTAGCAGAGGAACACCGCGAATTGCAAATGCACTTTTACGTCGTGTTCGTGATTTTGCACAGATCAAAGGGAATGGTACAATTGATCTGGCCATTGCACAAATTGCATTGAAAGCATTGAATGTAGATCAGCACGGATTGGATGAAATGGACAACCGTATTTTGCAGGCAATCATCGAAAAATTTAAAGGAGGACCGGTCGGATTGACAACTATTGCTACAGCAGTTGGAGAAGAACCGGGAACGATTGAAGAAGTATATGAACCTTTCCTGATTAAAGAAGGATATTTAAAACGAACACCACGAGGACGAGAAGCAACGGATCAGGCATACAGACACATTGGAAAAGTTCCACCATCAGCGGCCGGATCACTTTTCTAGTTTCTTCGGTTTAGCTCTTCCGTTTTCTACTAATGCCTGATGCAAAAGATATTCGATTTGTCCATTCACACTTCGGAATTCATCAGAAGCCCACTTTTCCATAGCCTTCATCATTTCCAAATAGAATCAACACTTTTGATTCATTTGGATTAATAATCATAAAGCCGGGTAACACCGGGATGATAGTGATAAGCGAAAGAATTATGAGGATTGGTGCTTGGGTTGCAATTCCGGTGATACCGACAATTGTAATTAAAAAGAAGACCAACAACATCATAAAACCATTCAGCGGACGCAATACTTTTTCAGTGATCATATTCAGTTTGATATTAAAATGAAATCACAAATACAGAATGATTTTTTATTGTGTCAAGTATTTCGTTCAAAATATTTCGGGTAAGCCCTCTTAAGTGTATTTTTACGATATGAATTCGACCACACCTGCTAAAATGATTAAAGCGGAGGCTAAACGGCTGGGGTTTGAGCGTTGTGGCATTTCAAAAGCAGGATTTTTAGAAGAAGAAGCACCTCGTTTAGAAAAGTGGCTGACACAAAAAATGCATGGTGAAATGCAATACATGGAGAACCATTTTGACAAGCGATTAAATCCTGCTATACTGGTTCCGGGAGCGAAGAGTGTTATTTCTCTGTTGTATAATTATCATACTGATGATGTTCAGCTTGATCCGGATGCACCCAAAATAAGTAAGTATGCATACGGGACCGATTATCATTTTGTGTTGAAAGCAAAACTTGCTGAACTTTTTTCCTTTATAAAAGAATCGTTTGGTGAGGTTGAAGGAAGAGTCTTCGTGGATTCTGCACCTGTACTGGAACGTGCATGGGCAAAGCGTTCCGGAATTGGATGGATTGGTAAAAATGCAAATCTCATCACGAAAGAATCGGGAAGTTATTTTTTTATCGCAGAAATTATTTGTGATCTTGAATTAGATGTTGATCATCCAATACAAGATTTTTGCGGAACATGTACACGATGTATCGATGCTTGTCCGACTGATGCAATCATTCAACCATCTGTAGTCGATGGAAGCAAATGTATTTCTTATTTTACGATTGAATTGAAAGAAGCAATTCCTGCTTCTCAACAAGGACGTTTTGAAAACTGGGCTTTTGGCTGTGACATTTGTCAACAGGTGTGTCCGTGGAATCGTTTTTCCAAACCTCACAATGAACCTGCATTCAAAGCACCGTCATCACTATTGGAAATGAAAGCAGAAGAGTGGCATGAAATAACAGCCGACGTATTCCGAATGTTATTTAAACACTCTGCAGTAAAAAGGACAGGCTATAAAGGATTAAAAAGAAATCTTGAATTTATCAGGAAGAAACTTTCCTGAAGGCATCGATGACTACATCACTATACGCAGCAAATGTAGCAACACACCAAATCTTTAGCAGCTTACGTTCATCTCTTTTGAGAATACGCAGCGATTTAATTAATTCTTTCCGAAATAAATTTCTATCGAAACTTACTTTTGTTAGAATTTGCTTTGTGTATTCGAACATGGATTAGTTATTAGTTTTTGGAAGGTCTAATTTAACTCAGGAAGTAGTATCTGTCAAGTTAAATTTTCACTTGATCTTACAATTCGGTTGATAAACAGGTTGAAAAATTTTTCAACTTTACTTTGTCATCATTTCGTCAGCAGAACCTTGAATGATGTGCAGTTTTTTTAAACTTTACCCGATTTTTTTCGATCCACACATAGGGGAATGAAAAGAAAGAAAGTCAGAGCAAATTTTTACTACTCTTCATTCCAACGAAAGGAGTCTTGCTTTATTGCTGCCAGGTCAATCACCCGATCAATCACAGTAGCAGCAAGCGCTTCAAATGATTGAGGATGTGAGTAGAAAGATGGCGATGCAGGACAAATTATTCCGCCGGCCTCGGTGACCGTTTTCATGTTGTTAATATGAATCAGACTGTATGGAGTGTCTCTTAATACAAGAATTAACTTCCGTCTTTCTTTTAGAATGACATCTGCTGCTCTGGTAATGAGATCGTTACTAATTCCGGATGCAATACGTGCCAGGGTTCCCATGCTGCATGGGACAATAATCATGGTATCATAGCGTGCAGAACCACTTGCAAAAGGTGCGAAAAAGTCTGATTTTGAATATGATGGAAAGGGAATGTGTTCGTAATCAGTGTTACCCATTTCAAATTTCCATACTTCTCTGGCATTGTCAGAAAAAACGACTCCAACATTTTCAACCTGATCTTTTAAGACCTGAAGCTTGTCTATCAAGACTTTAGCATAAATAGATCCGCTTGCACCGGTGACTGCTACGAT
>JAYSPU010000157.1:0-10950 GCA_043721935.1 Bacteroidota bacterium
ACTGACCAACTAACTAGGAAGAATCACCTTCAACTTAGTCCCAATCTTCAGGTCATTTGATTCCAGACGATTAATTTCTTTAATCTGCTGAACAGTCATGCCTTCATAACGTTGTGCAATTTTCCAAAGTGTATCACCGGGTTGAACGGTGTGATAAGCAAAAGTCATTTTATCTTCAGCAGGTTTAGAAACCATGACTACTGATTGTTGAGCTGAAGTCTGAACAGAATCAGCCGGCTTTGCTTTAACAACAGCAACGACTGGTTTTTCTGTTGCAGGCTTACTTACCAGTTTATCGTTCTTCTTTTTCTCTGTTACATAAACAGTTAACTTCTGACCGGCAACGAGGCGATTCTTTTTTATATGATTCCATTGTTTTAGTTCATTCACAGAACATCTGTATAAACGTGCAATGGATTGTAAATGCTCTCCACTTTTCACCTTGTGAAATTTCTTCACCAGATTAGAAATAAAATCATCCGAATGATCTGCAGCAGAAGCAAAGGAAGCTGTTGATTCATCTTCCGGCTTATAAATCATGGAACTGTTCGCCAGATAGGTATTGATTTTTCCGATCGGCAAACGTAATGTCATTGGCTCATCACCATCAGGGATAATACCTTTTTTGTAGACAGGATTTAAATAAGTCAGTAATTCAATCGGTGTATTCGTAGCATCTGCAACATCACGCAAAGACACTCTTTGATCCACCTTAACTGTATCCGCTTCAAAATAAGAAATGATAGGAGGAACAGCATTCAGATTATGTTCCTGTGTGTACGACATTAAATACGTTACAGCGATAAATGCAGGAACGTATCCACGCGTTTCACGAGGTAAGTACGGACTGATTTCCCAGAACGTTTTTTTACCACCGCTTCTTGCAATAGCACGATTCACATTTCCTGCTCCACAATTATAGGCAGCAATCACCAATAACCAATCGTTGTAAATAGCATACATGTCTTTGAAATACTGACAAGCTGCGTAAGTTGATTTTTCAGGATCTCTTCTCTCATCAATGAAAGAATTGATTTTTAAATTATACATCTTACCTGTTGCAAGCATGAATTGCCAAAGACCGGTAGCTCCACATGGAGAAACAGCCATTGGATTTAATGCCGATTCAACGATCGATAAATATTTGAACTCTTGCGGCAGACCTTGCTGATCAAGAATTTGTTCGTACAATGGAAAATACAAATTTGCTAAACCCATTACGCGTTCTGTTAGTCCGCGTTTTTTTACTGCATATAAATTAATGTATTCTTTTACCTCACTGTTAAAGGCGAGAGGAATCGGTGTTTGAATTTTTTGAATTCGCTTGCGATAAATATCATCTGCATAAACAGGAGTCTCGCTTGGTTTAAAATTGCCCGAAGCTGAAGTTGAAGAACCTGTTCCTAATCGTTGGATATAATTTAGGCTGACCAAACTATCTAGTGTTGCAGCAATCGGATCATAGTCAATAGCGGCAGTCCGATCCGGAGCGCTATTGATGATCTGCGCTTTCACAGAGCCCGAAAATGAAAACATCATTGTTGTTGCCAATGATGCCGTAAATACCTTCTTCAAATTAATTTTCATAGCAATTTCCTTTAACATCAATTCTTCATAACCGGAGGGGGATAAATAAGGTGCTGCAAAATTATCATTTTGCCTGAATTGACAATCAATATACGCATGAAACGTAGATGAATTTACGCTAAAACTCTGAGTTTCTTACACATGTCGTGTCCGGCTGCAAGGAGATTTCCTTCTTCAAATTTTCGCCCAATTAGCTGAATTCCGAAAGGCATTCCGTTCGAATGTTGCCCGACAGGTAATGAAATAGCGGGTAAGCCGGTCAGGTTTGCTTGAACAGTGAAGATGTCTTCCAGATACATGGCAACCGGGTCGGTATTTTCACCGAAACGAAAAGCGGTTTTTGGAGCTGTAGGAAGTAAAATAAAATCATAATCGACTAATATTTCAGTCGTTATGTCAAGTATACGACGACGCATTTTTTGCGCTTTCGCATAGTAAGCATCGTAGTAACCGGCACTTAACACAAACGTACCTAGCATAATACGGCGTTTTACTTCTTTGCCAAATCCTTCAGAACGGGAACTGAAATAAGTAGAATTGGTGTCCTTCGCCTTCTGACTACGCTGACCGTATATAACTCCTGTATAACGAGATAAATTGCTACTTGCTTCTGCCGTAGTCAAAACGTAATAGGTTGGAACTAAGTAATCAAGCAAAGGAAAACTGACAGCTTCAACTGTATGACCATCCTTTTTTAACTCGTCAATTATCTCCTGCATCCGGTTTTTGATTTCCGGATCCACTCCATCTCTTTCGAGACACTCTTTTATATAGGCAAAACGTTGCTTGTCTTTTTTGTTTAATAATTTGGTGTAAGCAGCAACCGGTTCAGAAGAAACCGTGCTATCATATTCATCTTGACCTGCCATGATCTCTATTAACAAGGCCGCATCTTCAACTGAGTTTGTCAGCGGTCCGATTTGATCAAAGCTGGAAGCATAAGCCATCAAACCATATCTGCTGATACGACCATAACTGGGCTTAACACCTACAATATCGCAATAAGAAGCAGGTTGACGAATAGAACCTCCTGTATCAGAACCTAGAGTTGCATGGCAAAGGCCGGCTTTAACAGCAGCAGCAGAACCACCTGAAGAACCACCGGGTACGAAAGCAGTATTGATAGGATTCAGTACATTTCCGTAAGCAGAATTCTCATTTGAACCACCCATGGCAAATTCATCACAATTCAGTCGACCGATGACAATTACATCTTCATCCAATAAACGCTGAAGAGCAGTGGCTGTATAAAGAGAAGTAAATCCTTTCAGAATTTTCGAGGAGCCGGATACCTTATGGTCTTTGTAACAAATAACATCTTTAATTCCAAGCACCATTCCGGCGAGACGTCCTGCGTTTCCTGCTTTAATTTTCAAGTCTATTTCAACAGCTTTTGATAAAGCTTCTTGAGCAAAAACTTCTAAAAAGGCGTTTAATTCTTTCTTCTCTTCAATTCGCTTGAGATAGTTATTTACTAAATCGACGCAATTAACAGTACCGGCAGTAATGTCTTGCCTGATTTCGGATAAAGAAAGATATGATTTCACGGGACCAAAAATAGGAAATTTAATTCGTCATCGGCCCCCGTGTTGGCTTCAATTTCTTTTAAAACGCATTAAAAAACCCTTAGGAAAGTCACGGAGTCACTTGCATTCACCAAAGAATACCTTCCATTCGGCCCATCAATTGCCTTGTTTTACCGAATTAAATAGCCATACAGGTGTCCTACAGCTATTTTCGATAACGTCAACCAGAATATGTTGTCTCTCTCAAGACAACAAGTACTCTACCTCTCTCGTCTGCCTTACGGAATTACCCCACATACTGTCATGTGGAATAAAACAACAGCTATGGAAACAGCGCTACTCGGGCTTGCTTTGCCTCAAGTTTTAAAGCAACTAAAAGAAATGCTCCTCCGCCAGGGATTCCTGGTGCAAACGATGCCTACTCACAATCCTGTGATCGTGGCTTATCAGGAAGGTGGATGGTTTAGAAGTAAAAAGCAGTTGGTTTTAGAAATCAGCAGTGTTGAAAATAATGTCACACGAATTGACATCACTGCCATCATTGAAAATAACCGCAACAACAGACATGCAGAAGAATTAATTGAAGAAAGTTTTGCTACGTCAATTTACAAAACATTTAAAACACTTCTTGAACCCCGAAACCATGCGATCTGATGATCTTACCCCTCATCTGAATAAAATCGCCACACTTTACCTTAAGAATAACAAAAGGAAAGTAGGCTGGATTTTTACAGAAGACATAATGGAGTCAAGTGCCGATCGCTACGAGAAGGTCTTTTTTATCAGTGTACAAAAGGGCAAAAAGCTATTGAAAGCATTGGCGGAATTAGACACCAAAACTCTTGAGCCACACTGTGAAATGATACCAATCGAAATGATAGAGCGAGTAAGGTCTTCGAAATAATTATTTCTTTTCCTTATTCTCTTCGTCGTCAGTACCGTTCTTAGCGTCTTTAAATTCTTTTATACCGCGACCTAAGCCACGTGCGAGATCCGGAATTCTCTTTGCTCCGAAAAGCAGAAGGATTACGACCACCAAAAGAAAGATTTCACCTCCGCCGAGGCCACCAAGAAAACCGAGTAATATTGATAATGTCATTTGCCGGTAAAGGTAATAATTATGTAGATGTGAAGTTATATTTCCGGTCAGCCTTTATGCGGAAAGGCCTTGAATCAATAGAAACGTATTAATGCCGGCTGGCAATCCAGTTTTCCGGATTCATTTTATTGTTTCCGCGCCATATTTCCAGGTGAACTTCAGTTCGCCCGTCATCGGTATTCGTCTGAACAATGCCAATTGGTTGCTTGGTAATGACCTTGTCACCTTTCTTTACAAATACCTCTTCCAGATTTGAATACAATGTAAAGTATTCACCATGTTGAATAAGAACAGCATATTTATCGACCACATAAAATACGCTGATTACTTTTCCTTCAAAAATAGCTCGTGCACGTGCGCCTTTTCCGGCATTGATATCAATTCCATTATTATTCACGACAACTTCTTTCCAGATTGGATGAGCATGTCGGCCAAAAGAGCTGCTTACAATTCCTTGCTCTACCGGCCAAGGTAATTGTCCTCTATTACTTTCAAAATCGTTACTTAGCTTCAACGCTTCAGGAGTACTGGAAAGATAAGAGGCCGAAGAAGAAGACGATTCAATTTTTCGTGGAGAAGCACTGGCAGTAGTTGAATTAGCACTTCGCCTTTTTGCTGCTGCTCGAGCTGCTTCAATTTCTTTTTTAATGATGGCCTCAATCTTTGTAGCAAGCAATTGTTCCTGACGTTGTTTTTCCTGAAGATCTGCACGCAATTTTTTCTCGCGAGAAGTCAGGTTATTCAACATGGTCACCTGATCTTTCTTTTCTTTATCAAGTTCTTTCTTTTCAGATTGTTGAGAATTTAACAAATGCTTTTTAGATTGTTTGACAACTTGCAGCTGACGCTTTTTTCCATTGAGCGAATCCTGAACTTCTGTAATACGATTGTATTGACGTTGACGATAATCACTTAACGTTCTGAGGTACTGCATGCGTTTAAAGGCCTGATTGAAGTCGTCAGCGGAGAAAATAAACATCAATCTGGAAAAGGAAGTTTGATTCCTGTAAGCAAAATAGAGCATCTTTCCATATTCCAACTTTAAACCGGAAAGCCGCATGTTCAACGAATCAATATTGGTAGAAACATAACCCAGATCATTTTCAACCAGATCAATTTCTTTATTGATTGTTGTAATGAGTTCAGACCGATACGTAATTTTTTTATTCAGCGTAACAAGCTGACTCATGGAAACAGACTTGTTTTTTTTTGTCTGGCTCAACAGCCGGTTGGTGTATTCGATGTCTTTTTTAAGTTGGCTTTTCTTTTTCTCTAACTCGCCTTTGTTTTGTGCAAAAGAGCCAAAATTTAAAAAAAAAGAAAGAAACACCAGCCAAATAGCCTTCTCCGGTATTGTCGTCCTCCCATTATTTGCACCTAAAAACATCTGCTAAATCTTGATAAGACAAATTTAACGCAGATTAATTACAAAAGTTGTAAGATAAGAGAGATGAATAAATGAAAAAAAATGAAACGAAATCTTTAGATCATAGCACTAAATCCAATGGTTGATATTATAAAAGTCGCCATTTTACTATTCCGAAATATCACTTCGCTACATACTTCTCCGGCACCGTAAACGGCATTGCCAACTCTTCTACAGCATTAACCTTCGTGTATTCAATTTTCATGATGGTTGGTGTTACAGAGGCAACAGTAACAACCAGATTGAGCGGAAATAAAAAACCGTCTACATCGGTAAAGTTTCTATACGTTGTTTCTACCCAACGGTCACGTCGGTTGTCCGTTATTCTGGATTTAGCAATACGATAATTACCATCGATCCAGAAATCCTGAACCACCGCTTTTGTCGGATCTTTTTCTTCCAATGCTCGTTTGAACTGACGTTTGTTCATCGAACTTAAAATGACAAATGGTTCTTCTTCGTATAATGATCGCAGCTTCTCTGTTTTTTGATATTGAAAATAATTTCCTACAATAACAGCCTGGATCATGTCGTAATTCACATTGGTTTTTAATTGATCTTCAAAATAAAGTAAATCGCGTTTGAGATACGTTTTATGTAAACGATCCAATACCGTAACACTGTCTCTGGTAATGATAAGTCGGCTTACTTCAATTCCAAGCAAAGGTGTAATCGAAATCCAAATCGCACTGTCTTCACGGATTCTTATATTAATATCAAAGCTATTTGTCTCCCCTGATTTGTCAGTATAATCAACGGTTGCCTTTCCTGACAGGTAATGAAAATGAAATTGTTTGCTGATCATGCTATCGTAAACCTGAATGACTTCACTTCCTTTCAGTTTAACCGTAGCATTTGGTGATTCAATAATTTTTTTGTGTGTTGCACAAGAAGTGAGCAATAAGCAAAGTTGAGCACACAAAAGGAAACGATTAAAGGAAAATCTTTTCATCAACATTAATTAGCCGGACGAAATAAAAAATGATGGGTGAGTAACACAATCAAAGTAGTCAATTATTCAAACATTTTTTTCTCCTGAATCTTTCTATCCAGATTTTCAGAAGCACCTTCACCGGCATTTTTTGCTTTCATCCAGAATTCAATTGCCTTTGCAGTATCTCCTAATTTAAACATGACGTCTCCGTAATGTTCATACAATGTAGCACCTACATCGTTGTTACTTCCGGCAATTGATTTTTCAATCCACTCTTTTGCTTCTTTATACCGGCCAAGTTTATACATGATCCATCCATATGTATCCTGATACGAAGCTTGTGTCGGTTCCAATTGATTTGAAAGTCGGGACAACTCTTCTGCCTTTTCCAGTTTTTCTCCTCTGAGAGAAAGGAAGTAGGCATAATTATTCATCACATTTGCATCTTTCGGATTAATGTCTAATGCTTTTAAATAACTGGCATCGCTTTTCGGATAGTCTTTTACCTCATTGTATACATCACCAAGGCTTGCATAAAACTGGCCTTCCAGATTTTTGTTATCTACCACGAGTTTTACTCCGCTGTTAAAACTGCTGATTGCTTCCTGATATTTTTTCAATTGTACATTCGCAACTCCATTGAAATAATAAACGATTGGTTGGTCAGGAAACAACGTCAACGCTTCTTCACTTTCTGCTTTCAGTGTATCCCATTTCAATAATTGTGCATCGAGAAAAAGGAGCTTACTGTAAACGATAAATTCTTTCGATCCTAATTCCTTCGCTTTTAAATACTGTTCGCGCGCTTCTGTTGTTTTTTTATCCTGATCAAGGAAATCACCGTACACAGCATACGCTCTTGGTTCGTTGGGATGAGAAACAATTAACAGCCGACACATTTCCATTGCTTGTTCACGCAATTCAGGATGGATTTCAATCAATGCATAGTACGAACTAAGGATGCTTATTTTAGTTTCCACATCGAGGTTCTTATTGGAAAATGCTTTCTTCAATTCTACCAGCGACTCTTCTTTATTTCCTTCGGTACGATAATAATCAGCCAGCGATAAATGGATGTACGGATTATCAGGATCTACCTGCAAAATTTTATTATACGTGTCTAGCGCCTTTTGCTTTTGACCCATTGCCTGATAAACTTCAGCCAACATGCCGTAAGCCTGGGCATCTGTAGGATCAGAAGCAATTAACTTTTGCAATTCGTCAACAGCTTTTTCATTTTTATTTATTCTCTGATAGAGTCTGCTTTTCTGAGTACTAACTTCCTTAGACACACCAATTTTCGATTCAAGCTTGTCATATGCTTTAATTGCATCGTTTGGTTTTTCAGCATAGATCAAACTGGCAGCCCATTCATAATAATAATCAGGGCGATCAGGAAATGTTTGTACAAGTTTTCCAAGAACATCAGCTGCTTCTGAAAAGCGTTTGTTCTTTTGCAGGATGTCAGCGTAATTCAAAACATACCAGCTGTTCGACGGATCAATTGTATATGCACTTTTGCTGAAGAACAATGCGTCGGAATATTTTTTCTGAGCAGAATAAATATTACTTAATTCGTACATGGCAGCAGAATTCCTTCCATCGCGACGAATCACTTCTGAAAAAAGCTGAGCAGCGTTATCGTAATTACCGAGAATTTTTTCTTTGTTGGCATTGAAAAAAATCTGCATTACTTCCGCTTGTTGTACTCCTCCGCTTTGAACAGACGGACGAACCGGTTCTGTTGTCTTCTTAGTAGATGAACAGGAAGTAAGTAAAAATAAAACTACGGCAACCAAAGAAATTCTTTTCATTCAGATAGGATGATGTATTAACTATGCGTGGAATAATCGCTGATACTGAGTTGCTCAGGTGATGATGTATAAACTGCACCATTGCCGATCATTGAATTATCGATGACCACATTTTTTATAACTACATTTTGTTGAACAATACTATTTGAAACAACAGCATTTTCAATTATTGAATTGGCACCAATCGATGCAAATGGTCCGACGATGGAGTTGACGATACTGACATTTTCACCAATGTAACAAGGCTGAATGATTAGTCCGTTTTCTTTTTTAACGCTTGAAGGAACCGATAGTTTATCTGAATTCATTTCCAACACACGACGATTGGTATAAACCGTTGCATCTTTGTTTCCGCAATCGAGCCACTCGTCAACTTTTCCGGGAACAAACTTTGTCCCTTTTTGCTTCATGTTTTCAAGTGCATTCGTCAATTGATATTCGCCTTTTTCACGGATGTTATTATCAATCAGATATTGTAATTCTTTTTTCAAATACTCTCCATCCTTAAAATAGTAAATGCCGATAATGGCCAAATCGCTGACAAAGGTTTGAGGTTTCTCAACAAAATCAGTGATGCTTCCATTGGCATCAACTTTCACTACACCAAACATTTTAGGATCGTCAATACGACTAACCCAGATTACTCCTTCTTTCGTGTCGTCTATCGTAAAATCAGCTCTGAACAAGGTATCAGCAAAAGCAATGATCACTTTTCCGGTTAACGCTTCTTTGGCGCATAATATTGCATGTGCAGTTCCAAGTGGTTCGTCCTGATGATGAATGGTACCTTTTGCACCGAGTTTAGCGGCAATGGCAATCAATTGCTTCTCCGCTTCCGCTCCGAAATCACCGATGATAAAAGCAATTTCATCTACCTTTTCTTTCGATACTTTGATAATGTCTTCGACGAGCCATTGCACAATCGGTTTACCGGCTAGCGGAATTAATGGCTTTGGAATCGTCAATGTATGCGGCCGCATTCTTTTTCCCATCCCGGCCATTGGAACTATAATTTTCATTTATCAGCTAATATTTTTGAATGATAAAAAACGATTGAGTTTTATTTTGTGCCTGTTGAACCAAATCCACCTGAACCTCTTTCTGAATCCACGAGTAAATCGGCAGACGACCATTCTACTCTTGCATGTGAAGCAACGACCAATTGAGCTATGCGTTCTCCATCTTCAATGATAAAATCTTCATTGGAAAGGTTTACCAGAATAACTTTGATTTCGCCACGATAATCAGCGTCAACAGTACCCGGAGCATTTAAAACGGTAATTCCTTTTTTAGCCGCCAGTCCGGAACGTGGGCGAACCTGACCTTCGTAACCTTCAGGCAATTCAATAAACAAACCGGTTGGAACCAATGCACGCTCAAGTGGTTTTAAAACTATTGGCGCATCAAGATTTGCACGCAAATCCATTCCGGCAGAAAACAACGTTTCATAGCCCGGCAAAGGATGTTTTGATTTATTTATAACACTAACTTTCATTTGATTATAAAATTATCGGCTGAAATTATACCCGGCGAAGGTAATTAATTTTCCCCCGTTCAAAGAACCAGACAATGGAAGGAAAAATGAGCATAATGACGGTGTTCACTGCCCATGTTTTATAGTCGCCTAAATGAAGTGCGTTTTTTATCAGCAGACTGATCTGCCATAATGCAATGGCAATTCCTATGTAAAGGAAAAACTTGCCAATTTTGTAGGGAACCGGATAGTGTTTTTGTCCGATGAAATAGTTCAATATCATCATCGAAGAATAGCAAATCAATGTTGTCCATGCCGCGCCCATGTATCCCATTTTTGGAATCAGCATAAAGTTAAAAAGTAACGTAATGGCTGCACCAAAAATGGACATCCAGGCACCCCAGCGGGTTTTGCCTGTAAGTTTGTACCAGATGGAAACATTATAATAAACGCCTATGCATAAATTGGCCATTAATAAAATCGGCACTACCGGTAATCCGCTTCGGAATTGTTCACCGATCATCACTTTCACAATGTCAATGTACAGCATGACTCCTAAGAAAATGAAAGAGCAGATGATGACAAAATAGTTGGTTACATCCGCATACATCTTCTGTGGATTTTCTTTTGTCGAATGATTGAAGAAAAAAGGTTCGGCAGCATAGCGAAAAGTCTGAATGAACAATGTCATCAGGATGGAAAGTTTGTAGCATGCGCCATATATACCATTCTGAGCAATGGCATCTGCTTTATCAGTAATAAGAATAGGAAGTAAAATCCGGTCGAATGTTTCATTGATGGTTCCTGCAAAACCGGCAACCATTAGTGGCAATGAAAACAAAATCATTTCTTTCCACAACTTGGTATCGAAGTCTATTTTCACCTTGAACAATTGCGGAAATAACATCAGTACAATCACACTACTGGCAATGAGATTCGAAAGAAAAACATAGCCAACACCAAACTCTCTGTTATAAAAATGTTGGAAGAAAGTATAGCCATGATTAATTAACCAGGGACAAGCAACGAGGAAAAAAACATTACTGGTAATATTGACAAAGATCCATGTAAGTCGAACCGTTACGAACCT
>JAYSPU010000158.1:0-11125 GCA_043721935.1 Bacteroidota bacterium
CCTTCAGGCATTATAGATACCGGATAAATGACAGGTGTCATAAACAACAATAGCTGAATCAGAAATGGAATAATATAGCGGAAGTCCCGGTATTTCACATTTAAGGCAGCAAGGAAACAGCCTAACCCAAGAGTTGAAAAGAAGGTAATCAACAAACTGATAGGAAGCACTCCGGCAAACCATAAAAAAGAGGTGTCCGGTTTATAATAAATTAACAAGGCCACAAACAAAAAAAGTGTCATGATAAAATCTACCAATGTTCCTAATACCGATGCTATTGGAATAATTAATCGCGGGAAGTAAATTTTTTTAATAATATTTGAATTGTTTACCATGCTATTTCCTGATAAACTAAGACCGGAAGCGAAAACATTCCAGAGCATTAATCCGGAAAAAACAAAAATAGGATAGGGGATTGCGTAGGAGGAAATGTTTAATTGCCGACTGAAAAATAAGGTGAAAACAGCCATCATCAGAAGCGGCTGAAGTAAGGCCCACAAAATTCCGAGTATGGTTTGCTTGTATTTTATTTTTACATCACGAAGTGTGAAAAAATAAACCAACTCTCTGAATTCCCACAGCTCTTTTAAGTTAAAAGAATACTTAGGACCTGATTTAATTTCGTATTCCATCCTTGGCAAACCTACGGCTAATTATTAAAACCACAAACGCGGGAAACTGTTATTCAGACAAAGAAATCAACGGGTTTATTTCTTCAATTTTATTGCCTGACGATAGAAAACCTGATCATTGAAAAGCACACGGATGAGATAAATTCCTTCTCTCAATTCGCTTACTGCCGGGTTGAAACTTACTAATCCGGCGCTGGCCTCATCATCATACAGATTAATTAATAATCGGCCTGATTGATCCAGAACATCTACCGTAAGCGATTCTTTATACGGTAGAATCACACGTATATTCAGGTTGTCTGTAAAAGGATTTGGGTAGGTTTCTATTCCCGGACTAATTTTATTTCGGCTGATACATTTTTCATTGTTAGAGGGAACATTGTCTGTTTCACCATTTGGGTCGTATGCTTTGATACAATAGAAGTTAAGAGTTGATGGAGCATTGACCAGGAATGCAGATCGGAAATTGTACGTCTGTAAACCACCGGGACCATTAGGTAAGCTGGTACTGACATCTTCTTTAATGATCATTCCGTTTTCAAGTTGAGCTTCCATTTTATAAGTTAAAATCTCACGTGTGCCTAAATTCGCTACGCGAGCTACGACATGAAAATAATCGCCTTCAAAATAAGAGGAGTCACCTGTTACAGCAATATCAAGAAGCGGCTTAATAACATAAATGGGCTTAACAGCAGTGTCTTTACAACCGAATGTGCTGATAACAATTTGCTGAATGGAAAATATTCCGGTATCGTTGTATTGGTGTTGAGGTTGAGCCAGAGAAGAAGTTGCAGTTCCGTCTCCAAAATTCCACAAGTAGGTTGAAGCGCCGATTGACAGATTAGAAAAACTAACATCTAAAGGAGGATTTCCGAATTGAGGTGTAAATGAAAAATTAGCAGTAGGCAGTGAATTCACTGTAATCGTCTTTGTAATGCTATTTAGGCAACCAATATCTGACCTTACTTGCAGCTTTACTTGATAGCTGTTTAGCGTAGCAAAAGTGTAAACCAGATTTGTATTGGTACTATCGATTATACTTCCATTCAAATACCATTTTCTTGAAGTGATGCTTCCTGTGGAAATTGTACTGTTATCATTTAATTGAACTGCTTCATTAAGACAAACTGTCGGAGTGGTAAAGTTCGCAACAGGAATAGGGCTAACAGTTACAACTCTCGTTGCTGTTGCAATACAACCACTGCTTCCATAGACTGTCAGGTTAACGGTATAGTTTCCAACAAATGCGTAATAGTGAGCAGGTTCACGCAATTGATTTATTTGAAAATCACCAAAGTTCCACAAGTATGCACTGTCAGCAGGTGAACCGGGATTTGAGAAAATCATTTGACTTCCATAGCAAGTTGGAGAATATAAAAATTGAGCAACAGGAGCCTGATTGACAATTACATTTTTTGAAATTGAAGTTGAGCAGCCATAATTATTTACTGCCGTAAATGTCACGGTATAAGTCTGAGCCGTATTAAAAACGTGCATTGGATTAGTAAGAGAAGAAGTATTCAACGGACCACTTCCCGGATCTCCGAAGACCCAGTTAGAACCTGAAAGATTTGCCAGAGTATCTGTAGTTGCCAGATTGGTAAACTGAACTTGTTGACCTGAACAATTGTTTGCTGTAACGAAATCTGCAATTGGTAGTGAACTCACTTTTACAGATAAAGAGGTATCAGTTCGGCACCCTGAACTCGAAACGACTACAAGGTTAGCAGTGAAATAACCCGGAATCGCATACAGGTAAGCCGGATTCATCATTGTAGAAGTTGCACCCGTACCGAAACTCCAATACGTGCTATCAATTGTTTGACCTGCTGGAACACTTGAAAGGTTTATAAAGACAGCCGGTATACCTAAGCATGAAATCGTTGAACTAAAATTCGCAACCGGTCCGGCAAGGACGGTAAGTGATTGTTGATAGAGAGCAGAAGGACAACTCGAAGGAGAATAGGAGATGAGAGTAACCGTATAGGTGCCCGGTTGATTGTAACGATGTACAGGATTTTTAGTCGAGTCAGTCACACCATCTCCAAAATTCCAGGAATAGGCATTTATGGTGTCTCCTGCTACGGAAGAAAGATCTGTAAACTGAATATTACTTCTGCTGCATAGCAAAGCATCGTGATTAAAATTAGCCAGCGGAATGTTATTGACACGAACTGTTTTAGTAATGGTATCTGTACAGTTGTTTTGCGCAACAATAATCAGTGACACTGTATAGTCACCAACAACATTTGCATAAGTATGCGACGGATTAGCAACGGAGGAAGTTGTTGCATCACCAAGATCCCAGTCGTAGGAAACGATTGTTGAATTTACAACTGTTGATTGATCTTGAAATTGCACGGGCAAGCCAATGCATGTGTTCAATGGGGTAAAGAGCGCTGCCGGGCGATCGGAAATAAAAATCGGAGCGGAATAGTTATTGCTACATCCATTGTCTGAAATGGCAGTTAAAGACGGCGAAAAGCTTCCGCCTATAGGATAGACATATGATGGATCCTGAACATTGGATGTATCTCCGTTTCCAAAATCCCAACTCCAGGTTACGACAGAGCCGGATGAAATAGTTGTCTGATCAGTGAATTGCAAACTTGTACGAGAACAAGTTGCTACCTGAGTACTGAAGTTAGCAACCGGTTTAATATAAATATCTATGGTAGATGAAATTGAACGAGTGCAACCTGAAGAAGCGGTTACAGTCAATGTTGCTGTGTATGAACCGGCAGCAGCGTATGAATGTGATGGGTTTTGAGAAGATGAAGTTCCTGCATCACCGAAATCCCAAGCCCAAGAACTTATAAGTCCGCTTGTTATCGTTGACTGATCAGAAAAGAAAGTAGGATCGCCGAGACAATGTCCTTGCGTAGAAAACAGAGTGACCGGGGTTGCAGAGACCGCTACAATCTTTGTTATTGAAGCAGCATTTCCATTCGCATCAATAGCAGAAAGTGTTACCGGATAATTTCCTTCGGAAGAAAAGGTTATTCCTGCAGGTTGAGTATCTGTTGAAAGTCCGGTATTTGAAGTCGATAAATTTGAATAAGAAATACATTGCACTTGATTTGAGCCACCATAGAGAATGTATGCATAATACGTTTTGTCTTTTCTGATGACACTAATTCCTTTCGGATTATTTCCGGTAAAATAGTCGCTTCCCAGAAATACAGGTGTCGGTGCTGCGAGATTACTTCCTAAATCGTATTTGTAAACGGCATGCGAACTGTAGTTTGTATATAATAATTTCCAGGTAGAACTATCATTGATTAAGGCAATATCGGAGGGAGTTCCATTGCTGATAACAGTTGTATATGTAGGAGTGTTTAAAAGACTAGATCCAAAATTAGCTATGACAATTTCTGACGAAACATATCCTGCAAAAACCGCATACCAGTTGCCACAATCATGTGCAAGGTGAACATCAAAGGTGAATCCCATCCCGGTTGCAACAGGTGTTCCGGCTACAGGCGTATTCATTATTGAATTTCCGAAATTGAGAATCGTAAAAGTTCCGGAAGTAAAATTACTGACAATGCCTAAAACGGTTCCCGTATCATCTTTCACCAATTTCACTCCCCAGGAAGTGCTGATATTGCTATTTGTATTGTTCAAAAGAGTAACAAAATTGGATGGCATATTCAACAAACTATTTCCAAGTTCAAAACGAACGACTGCATTATTTCCATAATCCACTACAATTCCATACCAGTTTCCACCTTCATTTAACAATGCTACATCTCCCGGTTGATAGAGATTGCCCGATAAGTTTCCAAAATTCTCAATGGATGTAATGGCAGATCCGGGTCCATTGGCATAAACAATTCTATAGAGGGAATTATCCGCTTTACCGGTAAGGAAAACGATTGCCGTATCATTTTGAATAAGAGCAGTGATGTCTCCGGGAAAGGAAAGAGTAAGGGTTGAATCAGATTGAAGTTGTGCAGTATTATTGAAATAGCCGGGAGAAAAATCCCAATTATATTGAACAGAATTTGTACTGCTATTGGTAATCATCAATGTCTCACCGGCACAAACGGGTGTTTGAATGGTAAAGTCCGGAACGGGACATTGGCCGAAGGTATTTTGACCGGCTAGAGTTGAAATAAAAAAGAAGATTTTTGGGAGTAAAGGGAGTCTATTCATGTACGAGTAAATTTAACTCATAACAATACGAAAATCACATGGTAATGTTCGTTTTTACAACAATATTTGATGCTGTTTAAATTGCTTGTAAGTTCTTGATATCCCTTCTCTTAAATTGATTTCCGGATGCCATCCTAACAATTGTATTTTCGAAGAATCCATCAACTTGCGCATCGTGCCATCCGGCTTCGATGGATTAAATTGTATCTCTCCCTGATAACCGACAATTTCACTGATGAGTTTTGCCAAATCGGCAATGGTAATATCTTCTCCATATCCGACATTTAAAAATCCGCTTTCATCGTATCGTTGCATAAGTAAAAAACAAGCTTCAGCCAAATCGTCAACATGTAGGAATTCGCGATAGGGTTTTCCACTTCCCCAGACTTCTACAAACGGACTTTTGTTCAGTTTTGCTTCGTGAAACTTACGGATGAGTGCAGGCAGGACATGTGAGTTTTGCAAATCGAAATTATCATTCGGTCCATACAGATTTGTTGGCATAGCCGAAATGAAGTTGCAACCATACTGAAATCGATAGGCTTCACAGAGTTTTATACCGGTAATTTTTGCAATGGCATATGGCTCATTGGTATCTTCCAGATAGCCACTAAGGAGATATTCTTCTTTTAATGGTTGTGGTGCTTGCTTAGGATAGATACATGAAGACCCGAGAAACAATAATTTTTTGACCTTATGCAAATAAGCCTGATGAATGACATTCATTTCAATGGCCAGATTATCGTAAAGGAATTCTGCTCTGTAACGATTGTTTGCCTGAATTCCTCCAACTTTTGCTGCAGCCAGAAATATATATTCAGGCTGATGTTCTTTATAGAAATCTACGACCGAACGCTGATCGCGTAAATCCAGTTCTTTAGAAGAAAAAAAAAGCAGATTCGTATAACCCTTTGATTCCAGATTTCGGACGATGGCAGAACCCACCATACCGTTATGCCCTGCAATATAAATCTTCGAATCTTTATTCATGGTAATTGAAAATGTTATGACCGCCTTGCTTTAAATATTTATCCTTTCGAAACAATTCAAGATCGGATGCCATCATTTCATTTACCAGACTTTTCAAATCATGTTTTGGTGCCCAACCAAGTTTATCTTTCGCCTTTGTAGCATCTCCATGTAACAGCTCAACTTCCGTTGGTCTGAAGTAACGTTCATCAATACTTAGAACCAATTGTCCGGCTGGTAAGTTAAATTCAGGTAATGCAGATTTCACCACATATGCTTTTTCATCTGTTCCCGTTCCTTTGAATTCAATTTCAATTCCGACTTCTAAAAATGCCATTCTCAGAAATTCACGAACCGTAGTGGTCTTGCCTGTTGCAATGACAAAATCTTCCGGAACGTCGTGTTGCAACATCAGATACATGGCTTCTACATAATCTTTTGCATGTCCCCAGTCACGTTTTGCATCCAGATTGCCGAGGAATAATTGATCCTGCAATCCTAAAGCAATGCGGGAAACACCGCGCGTAATTTTTCTGGAAACAAAGGTTTCACCTCTGACTGGCGATTCATGATTAAATAAAATTCCGTTGACGGCAAACATGCCATATGCTTCACGATAATTTACGGTGATCCAATATGCATACATCTTTGCAACTGCATAGGGAGAACGAGGATAAAAAGGAGTTTGCTCTGTTTGCGGTACTTGTTGAACAAGTCCGTAAAGCTCAGAAGTAGATGCCTGATAAATCTTTGTCTTTTTTGCCATTCCTAACAAGCGAATTGCTTCCAGAATACGAAGTGTGCCAAGTCCGTCTGCATTGGCCGTATATTCCGGTGTCTCAAAACTGACTTTTACATGAGACATAGCACCCAGATTATAAATTTCATCCGGTTGAACTTCCTGAATAATTCGAATCATATTGGTACTATCGGTCAGATCACCATAGTGTAATTTGAATCGAACATTTTTTTCATGCGGATCATGGTATAGATGATCGATACGGTCTGTATTGAAAAGTGAACTGCGGCGTTTTATGCCATGAACCATATATCCTTTTTTCAATAAAAACTCAGCAAGATATGATCCGTCTTGTCCGGTAATTCCAGTAATTAGTGCAACTTTCATACGATAGGTAAGTGTTCAAATATACAGATTTAACTTTCAACTTTTATCTTCCGACTTGATTTCTAATTAGCTGAAATGTCTTGAAAATTAATCGAATGCATCATTGCTTTTGTTGATTTTTCATGACAGAAAATGAAGCTCCATCGGATAGAAGCATTTCTCTCAATTCCTCTTGAATTGGAAAATCAACAAGTATTTCTATCTTCGTCCATACCCCGATAAAGGCTTCTGCAGGTTATCTATCGGCTTCCAATCCTATCGTCTATGAATATTGTTTTTGCAACTAACAATGCACATAAAATAAAGGAAGTAAGACAAATGCTTCCAAAGGACATTGTGATTTTGAATTTGAAGGATATTGATTGTAATGAGGAACTTCCTGAAACAGGAACCACCTTACAGGCAAATGCTCAACAAAAGGCCCGATACATTTTTGAAAAATACGGGATGGATTGCTTTGCAGATGATACCGGACTAGAAGTTGAATCACTGAACGGTCGCCCTGGAGTTTACTCGGCACGATTTGCCGGGGAACAATCAAGATCTGACGAAAACATACAAAAATTACTTTTTGAAATGGGAGGACATGAAAATCGTCAAGCGAAATTTCGTACGGTCATTTGTCTGTACTTGAAAAATGAAGTTCATTTTTTTGAAGGAACAGTGTCCGGTAAAATTGCCGGAAGTGAATCGGGGGAGAGAGGGTTTGGTTATGATCCTGTGTTTATTCCGGAAGGAGAAGAGCGTACGTTTTCCGAAATGTCAGCTGAAGAAAAAAATTCTATCAGTCACCGACGTCGTGCTGTAGATGAGCTTATTCAATTTTTATGGAATCAGTGATTCCGTTTTGCAGCTCGGGTTGCGTAATAAAATAAGGTGAACATCATAAAAAAGTAAAAGGAAAAAAGAAGAGTGTAAACATGATTCCACTCAGTAAGAAAACGTTCCATTACCACTACTAGTAAAAGTGAAATCAAGGTTATCGCCCAGAACACCATAGCAACCTGACGGTCAGTCAAACCAAGATAAGCCAATGCATGTGTCGTATGATCTTTTCCACCAACGAACGGACTTTGTCCTTTTCTTAACCGGTTAATCACCACACTGGTCGTGTCAATGATTGGCATTATGAAAACAATCAGTGGTAAAAAAAGATTTCGCGCACTGATTAAAGCTCCTGATGGTGGTTCTGCATTCCATAAGTATCGAATTCCAATGGCTGATAAAAAAACGCCCAGGAACATACTTCCTGTATCTCCCATGTACATTTTGGATGGATGCCAGTTGAAATAAAGGAAGCCAACCAGCGCACCCAGAACACCTAACATAATCATAAAATAAATAGTATTCCACTCGTTGTGAAATAGCATGACTGCAAGTGCGGAAAGTATAATGCTGATCGATACGGTAGAAGTGATGCCATCCATGTTATCCAACATGTTGAGAGAATTCATAATTCCTACAACCCAAAAAACAGTGAGGATGTAATTGACCATGTCAACATATGACATCGTAATGCTTGTACCGGTTACCAGTAAGATTACTCCACAAGTAATTTGTGTACTCAGTTTTAAAATCGGTCGCGTATTGTAAGCATCATCTGCTAATCCCAATAGAAATCCAAGCATCGATGCAAGAAGGATTCCAATGAATTGCATGCTTAAAAAAACCTGATTGTTGTCGAAGAAGATTGAATAAGAAATGATGGACAGCAGGAAGATAATATAGAATGAAAATCCACCAACAGCCGGTTTCGACTGACTTCCCCAACGGATTACCGTATCATCCTGATTGCGAATGCCCAGCGTTCGAACGAATTTTAAAAATAGGCGGTTTATTAAAAATGAGAAAATAACAGACAATAAAAAAAAACCACCGTAAACTGTGATGTAGTAATTTTTATCTGGAATGATCATATTAAAAACAGGTTAATTAGCTGGTAAACAATTTATCTAAAGTCAATTTACATTCCGTGACCTAATCGAAATTCTCTGAAGGAAGGCAATACTTTATCCTTCACTGAAACGATAGGCACCTTAACTCTCCAGTTAATGTTTAAATCCGGATCGTTATAAATAATTCCGCTTTCCGCTTCCGGTTTATAATAGCCCGATACTTTGTAGAGGAAAACAGTTTGATCTTCGAGAACTGAAAACCCATGAGCAAAACCGGATGGAATCCATAAGATTAAATTGTTTCGATCACTTAATTCAACTGAGAAGTGTCTTCCAAATGTAGCAGAATTTTTCCTCAAATCAACCGCTACATCAAGTACAGCACCTTTGACAACACGCACCAATTTTCCTTGTCCGTGAGGTTCTCTTTGAAAATGCAATCCGCGTATCACATCTTTCGCGCTGATGGATTGATTGTCCTGAACAAAAATGTCAGTGATACCGGCCTCTTTTATTTTTTTTTCGTGAAAAGTTTCCATGAATGAACCTCTCTCATCAGAGAAAACAGAAGATTCAATCAGCATTAATCCTTCAATCGGCGTTGGTAGAAGTTTCATAGATCAACGAATTAGTTGTTTTCAAAAAAAGAAAACAACTAATTTCTATCAGAATAATTTTTGTTTAATTTTTTGAAAACGGGTAAGATTTGCTTTCGTTTCTTCATCGTAATAGCCATAGCCGTAACCGTATCCATAACCGTATCCATAACCATATCCGTAACCATACTTGAATCTGGACATTTCAACACCATTCAGGATCACTGCAAGTTTACGGATATTATTTTCTTCAATCAGTTTGTTCAGGTTCGCCATAAACATTCGTTTTGAATATAGTGCACGAACGATATAAATTGGATAGTCGGCTCTTTGAATAATCTCAACTCCATCTGTCACAATTCCAACCGGCGGAGTATCGATGATGATAATATCATACCGGGCTTTTAAATATTCGATCAACTCATTCATTCTCGCACCCAGAATTAATTCTGATGGGTTTGGTGGAATTGGTCCTGCCGTAATGAAGTCAAGATTCTTTAGAGAGCTTTTATTGATGCAATTGTCAATAGTATCTTTGCCAATCAAAATAGTACTCATTCCTTTAATGTTCTCAACATTGAAACCAAGGTGAATTTTTGGTTTCCGCATGTCAAGGTCAATAATAACTACGCGTTTGTCAGAAAAGGCGATAACGCCGGCAAGGTTAATGGCTACAAAAGTTTTTCCTTCACCGGAAATTGTTGAAGTGATAGCAATAACTTTTGGTCCCGGATCATTCCCCATAAACTGAAGATTGGTTCTCACCGATCGGAACGATTCTGAAATAGCTGATTTCGGATTTTTATCTACCAGCAATTGTGAAATAGGAATTTCACTTTTATACTTCGGAATGATACCTAACAAAGCAGCATCGGTATACATATTAATTTCTTCCAGCGAAGTAATTTCATTGTAAAATAAGTAACGTAAAAAGATAGTAACGAAACTAAAAATGAATCCGACCAGAATACTTCCGGCAAAAATTAATCTTCGGTTTGGAGAAATAGGAGAGAGTGGAACCTTTCCTTGTTGAAGTACAATGTTGTTGGTGATAATTCCTGCTTTTGAAATTGAAAATTCAATTTTCTTCTCAAGCAATAATTGATAAAATTTCTGATTGACTTCATAGAATCGCTGAAGTCGGGAAAGTTCAGCTTCTTTGCTGGGAAGTAGTGTAAAGTTATTTTCAAATTCATTGATACGGTCATCAATGGCTTTCATCTTTTCCAGATTCGCATTCTTCGCATTAGAAATTGCATCCGTCAACATAATCCGTTGTCGCTTTATTTCCTGATCGAGTGCAACAACTGCAGCATTTTCTTCTGTTGCCTGAAACCGAATACTTGCACGTTTGTCTTCACTGTCCTGAATTCTGCTGACAAGTGTGCGGATCAATTCATCGGTATATGTACCAGCCAGCAATGGAATTAACTGATCTAGTTTTTTATTGTTTGTAATTTCTTTTTGAAGCCTGACCAGAATAGCAGATTGCAATTGTAATTCAACACGCTGATCAATAAGTCCGTTGATATGTGTCAAAACTTCACTTGCGTTTTGTGATGGATTGACAATCTTATTTGATTTTTTAAACAACTCTAAAGAAAGCTCAGAGTCTTTCATCTCAGAGTCAATAGAAACTAACGTTTCATCAATGAAAATGAGCGACTTATTTGATCCGGCCGATTTGTTTTCTTTATCATATTCATTGTACTCGCTTGCCATTGCGTTTACAAAATCTGCGGTCTTTTG
>JAYSPU010000159.1:0-3642 GCA_043721935.1 Bacteroidota bacterium
CGTAGCAGGAGTAATTCCAACCAAAGCCAGCGTTTCACCTTCAATGGTCATGATCCATGGTTGTGAAGCACTGATACAAGCTGATGAACATCCACCGGACGGATCATTATTGCAACGAAAAAAATTCAATGTGAAATTTAAATTTTGCGGAGCGCATTGCGGAGCAGGAAAACAAGAATTAAATTCAGGCAAAGGTTCATTGATATATCCACAATTAAAATTCGTCAATGGCAATTGGCAGGAATATACACCTGGAGCCGTTGCCGGAGCAATACATCCGGCAAAATTAATTGAGAAACCACCATCTTTTGCTTCGCATAATCCATTCGCTGCAAAATATTCAAAACTGAAATACATATTCGTCAGTGTTGCATTTGCAGGAGTTGGAACTACAAGACCGTAATTACATCCTCCCGTCCAACATACAGCTGAAAAACCGGAACCCGTAATAGAACCAACAGGAAGTGTATTTGAACTTGAAACGGTCGGATCAATAATGATGGGATAAACAATCCCTGCTTGATTTAAAATAGTAACCGGAGTTGATACAATAAATTTATTTCCTTCAAAGAAACTTTTCACCGGTTGTCTGAAAGAATGACTGTCAAATAAAAACGATTGCCCGACTGCAAAAACGACATTTCCACTTTTATTTACGATTTCATAATCAGCAGAAGTTTCCCTTTCTGACTTTATTTTTAATCCATCGGAAAAATAAAAACGCTGTTCCATTCTCAACGAACCTGAAACGAATCCGGGATTTACATTTAATACAAAACTTATTTCAACCTTTCCTTGCTTCACTGAAAAAAGAACGTCTATGTTTTTATAAAAATCCTTGATATAAACACCATCATCTCCTACTGAATAATGAGAGAAGTCAGGCGAACCGAAAGATTTCCTGTTTCCATTATCATCCAAATGAACCAGACTAAGTTCTTTTGCAAAGAAAATTGTGTCTGATTGATTGACAATATAAATTTCTCCATTCTGAACATTGATTGCCAATGGATTTGGCTGTTCATCTGCCGAAAATATTTTTGGATCCGTTGAAGAATGTAAACGATAATTAATCTCTCGCCAATTGTTGTCTTTATCTAAAAAATTAATCGGTGATGCAGAACGTTGTTGAAAAAAATGAGATCCATTTGAATTCTCAAGAAGAAAATATCGGGTAAAAGCATTGCGCTTTTGCAGGAGTTCAAAACAATTTGAAACAGGCGGATGATTAAACGGCAACATTCCGGCTTCGGGATGTTTCGCAAATATTGACGGCAAAAAATTAAGATATTCAGTCGAACTGTTTTTTATCCGACTTGAAAAATGATTCAGATTTAATTGACGGTATTGTTCAGGCTGAGCAATCACTGTTGCTGAACCAAATAAAAACAGAATAAAAAACAGGCGCATACCTTTCATTTTACATATTCCGTAGAAAATCTTCGCTTGACCTAATATATGGATATAATACAGCATCTTCCTCTATGAATGGAACCAGCTTTCTATATGCAGAAACAAATTCTTCAATTAAAGGAGAACTTTTCATTGGTCGCCTGAATTCCAACGCTTGTGCTGCAGTAAATAATTCAATCGCCAAGACAGTATGAACATTTTCAACCACACGTAATAATTTCGTTGCAGCATTTGCTCCCATGCTTACATGATCTTCTTGTCCATTACTGGAAACAATACTATCAACTGAAGCAGGTGTGCATAATTGTTTATTCTGACTGACAATAGATGCAGCAGTATATTGTGGAATCATAAATCCGGAATTAAGTCCGGGATCAGCAACTAAAAACGGAGGCAGTTCTCTTCCGCCTGAAATAAGCAAATACGTTCTTCGCTCTGAAATGCTGCCAATTTCAGCCATAGCAATTGCGAGAAAATCCAACACAAGCGCCAATGGCTGTCCGTGAAAATTTCCTGCAGAGATAATTCTATCCTGTTCAGGAAAAATAGTTGGATTATCGGTCACTGAATTTATTTCTGTCTCAATAACAGTTGCCGCATGGTTGATTGAATCCCGTGTGGCACCATGTACCTGAGGAATGCAACGGAAACTATATGGATCCTGAACATGCGCTTTTTTACGCTTGATCAGTTGACTGCCTTTTAAAATATTCCGGATGTTATCGGCAACATCAATTTGTCCGGCATGAGCGCGAACCTGATGAACCAATGCATCAAACGGTTCAGGACGACCATCAAATGCTTCAAGAGAAATGGAAGCGATAAAATCGGCGAGAGAAACTAAATGATAAGAACGAATTAATATATAAACTCCATACGCAGACATGAACTGAGTTCCGTTCAACAATGCTAATCCTTCCTTCGATTGCAATTCAATAGGCTTCCAGTTGAACTTTTTCAATACCGTTTTGGCCGGAACAATTTTACCATTTAACCACATTTCGCCTTCTCCAATCAATGGCAAACACAAATGTGCAAGTGGCGCCAAATCTCCGGATGCTCCAAGAGAACCTTGATCATAGACAACAGGAAGTGTATCATTATTATAAAAATCGATCAGTCGTTCTACGGTTGCTAATTGAACTCCCGAATGACCATAAGCCAGACCTTGAATCTTCAACAGCAACATCAACCGGACAATTTCCTGAGGGACAAAACCTCCCGTCCCACATGCATGAGACATCATCAGGTTTTTTTGCAATTGACCCAAATCTTTTTCCGAAACGGAACGATTATACAAAGCACCAAATCCTGTATTGATACCGTAAATTGGCTCTTTGTATTCTTTTAATTTTTTGTCCAGATATTTTCTGCAAGCAACAATTTTAATCTTTACCTCCTCAGAAAGACCAAGTGGAGTTTTATCAGTAAGTAATTGTTCGACGGTTTCAATCGCCAATCCTTCAGTTTTAATTTTATACACTTTCATAAAACAATCTATTTAAGCAAGTGAAGCAATTCATCCATTGTAACAGGACTTTGTTCACCGGACAACATATTTTTAACGGTTATAGAACCGGTTTTTACTTCTTCAGAACCAATCAAAGCTACATACGGAATTTTTTTTGCATCGGCATAACCCAGTTGCTTTTTCATCTTTGCATTTTCGGGAAACACTTCTGCGTTGATTCCATCTTGTCTAAGTCGCATTGCAAGTTTTAAACTATACAAAGCTTCAGCCTCGCCAAAATTGACAAATAATACTTTCGTTGAAACACCACTGAAGTCGGGGAAACTATTTGTTTCATCCAATACATCGTAAATGCGATCAGCACCGAATGAAATCCCTACACCGCTTACATTTGGCAAACCAAATATGCAGGTCAGATCATCATAGCGACCACCGCCGCAAATGCTACTGGCAAAGGTAGAACGTGCATCTTCCACTTTCACTTCTATAATTGCACCGGTGTAATAATTAAGTCCGCGTGCAAGGGTAATATCCAAATCAATTCTCGCAGAATTGTTTTGCAATTCATTAAACTGACGAATGATCCACTCCACTTCTTCTATCCCATTTTTTCCTTCTTCAGAATTTTCCAATAAAGAAGAAAGTGTTTTAATTTTTTCATCATTCGATCCGTTCATCAGAATAATCGGTTCCAGTTGTCGAACTGCATCAGCAGACAATCCTTTTCCAAGCAATTCTTCTTTTACTTTTTCAAATCC
>JAYSPU010000160.1:0-4113 GCA_043721935.1 Bacteroidota bacterium
GTAAACCGTGTTCGATCCCAATCGCAGGAAGCGCCTAATTTTTTTAATTGATCTAAAATTATTCCGCCGTATTTTTCTTTCCACTCCCAGGCATATTTCAAAAACTCATCACGGCTTAAATCCTTTTTATTAATTCCTTTCTCCTTCAACATCGCTACTACTTTTGCCTCAGTAGCAATGGAAGCATGATCTGTTCCCGGAACCCAGCAAGCATTTTTTCCCAACATCCTTGCGCGACGAATCAACACATCCTGAATCGTATTATTCAACATGTGTCCCATGTGTAAAACACCTGTTACATTCGGAGGAGGAATAACGATGGTGTACGGTTCGCGTTCATCCGGAGTACTTTTAAAAAAGCCCTTCGACATCCAGTACGAATACCATTTATCTTCAACCTGAGAAGGGTCGTACGTTTTGGGAATTTCATTCATAAATCAATACTTTTTATTGAAGCGCAAACCTACAAAAACGAACAGAGACCCCCAACGGATAATAGAGTAGAAATCAGAAGTTTTAAATTAAAAAAGACAAGAGGAACTTCAATTCTAACCTGGCGCATACAAGAATGAAAATCCGGTTCTACTTAACCGATCCTAAAGCATTGCACCCAAAACACTGAGACTGAATGAATAAACGGCGTTAATTTCTTCGGTTTCCTGAGAATTACGTTTAAAAACAATTCAACGTGACTTAATATCAGGATGAATGAAATATTTCCAAAACAATGGTCAAGGAATATTTTAGCATCGACTACTCTTTTACAAATCGCAGCAGAGCGGTTTTACCATTTCTATCTGCCAGTTGAAGAATGTAACATCCCGGACTGAGAGGAGAAATATCAATACCATCATTATCGTATACTCCTTCTGTAATTTTTCGTCCTGTTAAATCAAAAACATAATAATCGTAAGGCTTATCTTTTTCAGAAAAATACAATCGATCAAAAGATGGATTAGGATATACAAATTGAGATAGCTTGTTGATATCTGTAACGGAAGAAATAGTTTGTAAATTTGCCAGCCAGATTACTGCGTTAATAAGCAGTTTACGATGAGAACCGTTTATTACTGAAGAATAGGAAGAATACAATTGATCATTCGGATCACCGGTACCATCATCCATTGGCGAACTATCACCGGTTGCACAAATGCGTCCACTGCCATATTCAGACCGTGCAAAAACAACATTGGTAACACCTGTAGACGATGAACCATTTTTAAAAATCAATCCTTTCACATTCGGATTATCCGTACGATTTAAAGTGAGCGATGTACCATTGTTATAATCCAATCCGGTTGGTGTACCAGCACGACCATGTAAAATAGAATCAGCAGGATCATTAAGCAGAACATTTGATGTTTGAGAAAAATTTTGCAAGTCAAATGAAATTCCGAACGGATCGCTTTGTATTGTATTGGAAGTAAGAAAGTCATTCCATATAGCAGGTGAATCGTATCCATCGCCATTTCTATCACTCACCGTATGGTCCGAAATCATAAAGAGACCACCGCCATTACTTACAAAATTAATCAGAGCCACCTTTTCTAAAGCTGTAAAACGAATATTCGGTTCGTCAACAATAAAGACACGGTAGTTTGTCAAATCCTGAGGATTCGTAGTATTCCCATAGGTAATCTGCCGTCCCATCGGCAACGTTTCAACAGTGAATCCAACTTTTACCAAATCAATTCCCCATGAAGAAAGTGCGCCTTCCCAATATGTTTCAGGAGTTGAAGTAGTAATGTTAGCTTGAACCGGAGTTGGTAATTGCTGCGGATTACTCTCATCACCGTTACCGGCAATCATCAATCCGGATGAATTTGTTCCAATATTGTGAACATCTGCATCAATTACCCAATCTGCGTTTCCGGCCATTTCCGCTTTAGTAGCATCAAACAATATTCTGACTTGTTGTGCCTTCAACGAAAATGAAAGCCACAAACAATATATAACAAGCAAGCATTTTTTCATTGCCGCAAGGTCAGATTAAATAGGTAAGAAATGATGAAGTTGGCTGTTATAAATGCCATGTCTCCTGGCGCTGTCAACTCAATGAAAAACAACTTAGATAAAAATTTCAAAGCATGGGAGTAATGCTATGTTTCCATTCAGCAATTTGTCAGCTTAGAAATCAATAAAATTACTACGGCCGCATTCTGATTCTCCATTCTTTCGGATAATAGTTGTTCATTCTGTTAGGCAATGCTTTTACCCAACCCAGAGGATGACCTTGGTAAGAAACAATACTCCAACCGGACAAACCTTCTGCTTTAAAATTTATTTCACCACGCAAAAAGGATAATGCTGAATTCAGGTCGACTTCTACAGACTGTATTTGCTTATTCAATGCAAGAGACAAAGCCAAATCATGAGAAGGAATCAATTCACTTCTGTTATTCACACCGACAAAAACACCTGCATTTCTAACATAGAGTGACGTTCCATAATTTTTAAGAAAGGCATTTACTGATTCAGGATATAACCAGAGTTTATCCTCCATGCTAAAAATTTCATAATCAGCATGATCAGCAACAAAAGCCTCGAGATTTTTTATAGGTGCAATTTGACCTCTCTTTTTCAGCTTGTATGGTTTAGAAGAATGAAAAACCTCCTGCGATTTTTTGCGAAGCAGCGTAATAAAAAAACCTTCCCCTTTTATCTTGTGAGGATAAAAAGAATAACCCAATTCACTTTTTACTACGCCTTCACTCACAACATCAATATTTATTTTTTCAAAATCATGTGATTCTATCAACTTCAAAATCTGATTCTCATTTTCGGCTGATTCAAATGTACAGGTACTGTATATTAAGTAACCACCCGGTTTAATCGAAGGAACAATATCTTCCAGAATCTTCGATTGGCGAACAGCACAATGGCGAACAGCATCCAATGACCATTCATTTGCAGCATCAGGATCGCGGCGGAATAATCCTTCGCCACTACAAGGAGCATCAACTACAACGACATCAAAAACATTTTTCAATTTTCCAAACACAACACTTTCATTTTGCGTCACAATGGAATTGACACTGCCCCATTTCGTACAATTTTCTTGTAGAATTTTATTTCGACCGGGAATAATTTCATTGCTGATCAAAACACCTTTTCCATTTAACAACGATAACAAATGTGTTGATTTTCCACCGGGAGCAGCGCATAAGTCCAGTACAACAGGTTGATCAGTAGCTTGAATTGCTTCATTGAATAAAACCTCTAAAAATTGCGAACTTGCTTCCTGCACATAATAACAACCGGCATGGAACAATGGATCCAATGTGAACGAAGGGCGCAGTTTCAGATAACGTCCCATCGTACTCCATTCAATTTTTTCCTCCGAATTAAATTGATCAGTAGATTTCAATGGATTCAAGCGTATACTTACCGGTGCCGGCAATTCCAGGCTTTCCAGAAGTAGTTTAGACTCATCTTTAAATATACCTTGTACATTATTTAAAAAATCGTCAGGCCAATTTATCATGTTGCAAAATAGCTATAAATTAGGAGACCAATTGAATTTAGTAAAATGGAAAAATATTATATCAGCATAGACAAATCGCTGTTACAACTGAATGTCATTCATGAGTTTCTGAGAAAAAGTTATTGGGCTGAAAACATTCCGATGGAAATCGTAAAAAAATCGATTGACCATTCCCTTTGCTTTGGAGTGTATGAATCCGATTGCCAAATTGGATTTGCCCGTGTAATTACTGATACGGCAACATTTGCCTATCTGGCCGATGTTTTCATTCTGGAAGCACATCGTGGCCGGGGATTGTCAAAGCAATTAATGACGACCATTATGTCACATCCTGAACTGCAGCACCTTCGTCGCTGGATGTTGGGTACAAAAGACGCACATGGTGTATATGAACCATTCGGATTTCATGCGTTGAAAATGTCTGAAAGAATGATGGAAATTAGCCGCCCAAAAATCTACGTTGAAACAAAATGAGTTTTTGTCGTTTTAAACAAACGAACTATCTTCCGCCTACTAAATCAGCCGATGAAAAAATTCAACCTGACCACACAAATTATTTTTTTCCTGATAGCAGGTATCATCGTCGGACAAGTTTACCGAACGTATTGGCCGGACGAAGCGAACATTCG
>JAYSPU010000161.1:0-8960 GCA_043721935.1 Bacteroidota bacterium
ATGACCAGGCAATTATTTCAGATTCAATATTAATTGCTATTTGTTCGAGTAGGGATAGTGTTACTATAAATAATATTAATCAACTTCCAATACCTACATTTTGGGGGTTTTTGAATTTTTACTTACAAGATTGGACGGGAATAGCCGTAGGAATTGGTCAATTAAATAAGCGGGAAAATATTGACATTTACCCTAATCCATTTACTGATCGGTTGAATTTAACAATCAAATATAGTTGCCGGGATTGCAAAGTAGAAATATTTAATACCCTTGGAGAAAGGGTTTTTAGTCAGTTTGTTTTTAATTCTCAAAATTTAAAACTCGATCTAGCTTTTTTAATTCCAGGGGTATATTTCTTAAATTTCCATAGCCAAGAGTATAGAAGTTCAACTTTAATATTTAAACTTTAGCAAAATAAAAAAATTATCAATTCAAGTAAACTTAACGCCGCTGTGAGGGATTGAAAATCCCTCACAGCGGCGTTAGACTGTTCTACAGGAATAAACAGTAAGATTGAAAAAATCATTGAGATACAATCGAAATTTATTGACGAGGCAATGATGTCCGGAAATTATATTAATCGATTCAAGTATAGTTTTGACCGTGCGGAAACTTACAGAATAGCTTGTGAACTGGAAACGGCTTTGGAGAAATTAAACAGCATGCTCGACTGGATCAATGATAGTGAGGATGAAAAAACGGTAAACAGTCTCCGGTGCCAGGTAAGTCTGGAAGTGGGCATTGAACATGATTTAATTGATATGGGAGATATCGAACAGTTGGCTTCTCAGTGTTTAAACGGAGAAATTAACACAGCCCGTATTGCATCCGGTAATGCAGGCATGCAGAAAAGAGAAAGTCTTTCCATTTCAGTTTCGCCTAATCCCGCCTCGACTTTTGTAACAATAAGTACTGATAATGAATTAGCACTTTTAACGATTCTTGATCCATTTGGAAAAGTAGTTTTTTCAAAAGAAATAAACTATGATTTAGTGATTGATGTTTCTACCTTTGCAAAAGGCGTTTATAGTCTTCAAATAAAAGATGCTTACGGAAATAGATCCACTGCGAAGCTTGTTATAAGCTAAGTTTTGTGAAGTCCTTTTTCTCTATTAGAGTTCTTGTGTAAGTTGTTTTAGCTCACAATAAGTCGTCCCTAAAAAAGTCATTTTGCATCTTATGGGAAAAACAATATTTAAAAAAATGTATTCTGGCTAAACAATAGAGTTCCAGAATAAAACACAATAAAAATAAAAGTGGATTCAACTTCCACTTATTCATCATCTTTTTGAAGTTCAATGCTGCGGCTGCAAGCATTACATTGCTATTATCTCCTTAAAGTCCTTTGTAAAAGATGCGACTAAGACAATAACATAACTACCATCAATTGAAAATTCAACTTTGCTTTTCAATGAGTCATTTGAAATCCAATTTCCAAGCAACCCTTCGATCGGCAATTTAATGTCCAGGTTTGCTTTTCTTAAACTGTCTATATTCATCTGAGCGTTCAGGTCTTTACTACAAATGAAAATCAAGAGTTGTGCAAGGACATTTTTCCAACCAATCATATTTTGATCTTTAAAATAAATTCACTTGAAATAGCTCACAAATTAAATTCAGAAATTAATCTTCATAGCTATTTCAAGTGAATCATCTTTTTATTTCATTTCTGCTCCTGCCTGTTGGAAGATGGTAGAGAACAATTGAATTGAACGATGCTCGATAATTTTTCCTTCATCATTAAATTTAAAGTAATCTACGTCTTTTACACTAAATGATTTTCCTGTTGGTTTGATTCCCATTATCTCTCCACGAAAGGTACCGGATGCATCATAAAAAACTGCCACTTGATTTCCTTCGGCTATTGCATTCAGGTTTTCCTGTTTCACATCGGGAAACGCTGCGAAATAAGAATTCAGCATTCCTTTGACTTCATCAATCGTTTTAAGTGGTGGCCCTGATCCATCTCCATAGTCCACTATATCTGCCGCCATGTAGTTCGCCATTGAATCAGTTTGATGAGCATTCACAAATTGTTGCATGAGAAGAGCTGTAGCTTTATTCCGCTCTGCATTATTTGTAACCGCTGTCATATTGTGTTCACTCGGACCAGAACAACTACTAAACAGCCCCAACACAATTAGGCTGATAGGAATAAAATAATTTCTTTGGTTCATAATGTTAAATTGAAATTGTTTTGCTTACTCTGGATGGTTTTCAGCTTCCCCGGTTGTTGAAAATATTAAATTCGATTTCCTCAATGTAAAATCGTTTATGAAAAATAGCAAATAATTGGCAAAATAACAACGACTAACCGGGGATTCTTTTTGGACAGAAATACAGTTGATTGAAATGGAAAAACTTATTAAAATCAAAATGGTGAGAGGTGACGTTTATACTTTCATTTGTTATAAACTTTAGTTATTAACGCTTTCTCCTCATTTTTTAAGCCCGCCCTTACATTCTTCCAATTAATTATTTCGTCTTATGAGCTTCCATATCAATCTCAATTAACTGCCCGGGCAATGCCAGGCCTTTTACTTCAAGCCATGTTCCGGTCGGAAATTGTTTTGTATAAATGGAATTACGATAGGCTGAAACATTAATAAACTCAGCCATGTTGGTGGTGAATACATTTTCTGCCACTACATCATCAAACGTAAATCCGTAATGCTTTAAAATTTTTTCTAAGTCACTGTAGCAATTTTTCATTTGTTGCTCCATACTTCCGGGAGCAATCAGCTTGCCTTCATCATCCATACTTACTGCTCCCGAAATTTTAAGGTCATCTCCTATTCTTACAGCGTGGGAGTACCCATATAATTTTTCAACTTGAGGCCTGAGTAGAAAATACTCCGGTGCTTCTGATTTTATATTTGTTTCTATTACTTCTTTAGTTACTTCTTTGCAACCGGATGCTCCGTATAAAACTACAACGATTATCGAGATGACAATCCGTTGGCCTGTAAAACCAAATGCTTTTTTCATCCCTATGTATTTAGATCGAATTAGAATTTATTGAATAATGAACTTTTTCACTTCTGAACCAACTGCTGTGGTGAGTCGAAGAAAATAAACTCCTGGTGGGTAGTTGGAAATTGTCAGTTCGGTTGAGAAGCCGATGTTGTTGAGTGTAACAATTGATTTTCCGGTAAGGTCAAAGATTTGCAGGTTGCGAATGAGTTGGTTGCCAATGATGGCAATGTGTTGCGTAGCGGGATTTGGGAAAAGTGTGAATGCATTTGCTGTATTAGTAGTGGCAATGCTTGTTGGAAATGTATTCGGTAGAGGAAACGGATCGCGCGGTTGACAACCGAGGTCTTCGTATAAAAAGTTGCTGACGAAACTTACAGTCGTGTCCATGTAAGCAGCATTCGAGGCATAGGGTACGTGATTGGCGCCGTAGAAAGTGTACATTTTATTGTACAGTCCGATCGTGTCGGCATAACCTGCGGCAGAGTAAGAACCGTCTACAACCATAATGGGAAATGTACCGAGCAAATAGATAATTGCTGTTCCATAGGGTACTGTATTGTCTGCGTTTCCGTGCATGGCACAGAATGGAATATCAGTTGCTTTCATCCAGGTCTTGTTGCCGATTGCTCCGCATAAATCAATGATGGCATTTACCGAACTGCTATAACCCGGATTTCCACTGTTGCCTTCGAGTCCGCCTAATACATTCGTATCCACAACTGCAGGTATTTCACTCACTTCGTCGAGATATGCAAGGTGTAAGGCCATAAATGCTCCGGCTGAACTTCCGCCTGCATAAATGATTGTCGGATCAATTTGATACGTATTAGTTGTCGCTGCATCCTGACGGAAAAAACGAATGGCTGCTTTCAAATCCTGTACTGCACGGTAAACAGCTTTAGTAGCAGTGGTTTGATTTATTGGCAATGGTATTCCCAATCGATAGTCAATCGACGCACATACATATCCTCGTTTTGCGAAGCGTTGACACAAGGTAGCAACATCATTATCTAATTTGCTTCCTGCTAAAAAACTTCCACCGTGTGCCCAGACAATTAATGGTCGTGCTACCATAGTGTCACCTGCGGGTTGATAGATGTCCATTTTCAGAATCAGATTATTTCCGTTGGCGTCGATGTTCGCTCCGAAGACGACATTACTGGTCACATTAACCGTTGAAAATACTTCCTGATCGAAGCGGGGCGAATTGCAATCGATCACTTGCGCCTGAACGGCCAGGACGGTGACTAAGGATAAAATAGTAAGTAGAGCTTTCAACATCTTTTTTTTCCAATGTACAAATTGAATATTGATCTCTAAAGCATGAGGCAAAAAAACATTTGAAAGGAAAATATTTACCCATTAAAAAACGGCCTCCCGAAAACCGAAGGCCGTTTTTTAAAAAAATCTCCTGAAACTATTGAATTACCACACGTTTGATGGCTTTTCCTTTGTCAGTTGTAACGGTCAACATATAAATGCCCGGTGTGAAAATCTTCACGTCTATTTTCTCCTGTGATGAAAGAGTTCCAGTGCGACTGTACACTACTTTTCCCGTAATGTCAGAAAGAGTTATAGAGCGAACTGAAATTAAATCATTGGATACTATCATGAATTCACTGCTTGCCGGATTAGGAAATACCTGCACGGATGAATTAACGTTGACATCATTGATTCCTACACGTAAACCTAAACATACATCGATACGCGGATTTACATAATTCTGAATCGTGTCAATATATGCTAAGGCTTTCGCTTTAGACATATCCGGATTAGTCAATTTCGCATTCGTATAAATAGTTGTTCCTGCTGTTGATCCAAGTCCTAATGCTACAGCAACATTCACAGTTCTTGTTGAATCAAACCATTCCCAAGGTCCTGCTTGAGGCGAACTGAAAGCAAGTGGAAACAATCCATCTTCTCCGCCATTGACCACATTCGCACGCATTGTATACGGATCTGTAAATCCTGCATTACGGAAACAATTGTTGTTGCCTAATAAATTTGCTTTGATAATAACAGTCTGACTACCGCTTACATCTACAACCGGATCACCTGTTGTTGGAACGATTACCGTTCCGTCTCCATAAGGTGCAAATGGATCAGTTAAAGGATGGAAACATACCATTGGTACATCGCCCTGACGTAACCATGAACTATCACCTAATGCTCCACCACAATTGAATACGAATTGAACTTCCGATGAATATCCAACGCTGTTGTTCGGATTATTAAGTCCCGGTGTTCCGCCATAACCTTCAACATCTCCCCACAAACCGGTATTGACATAGCTGAATCCGGCAGTGAAACCATAAGAAGGATTTGTTGTACTTGAAATAAACTTCGGAAGATTGAAATCTACAGAGTCTTGAATCGTTGCATAAGCCAATGCGATATATCCGCCTGAACCCATTCCGCCTAAAATAATTTTTGAAGTATCGATTCCATAGGTATTTCCCATCGTCGAATAATCCATTTTTAAATTCCGCACACATGCTTTAATATCCTGAAAAGCACGGTAAACTGCTAATAATAATGAGCCGGTACGAATATCCTGACCTGCAGGACCTGTAGCTTGCGGATTCCAGCCGGTACGATAATCGGCAGAGACGGCTACATAACCACGACGTGCAAATTGGTTGCACATTTCAACAATGGCGCTATCGCGCATAGAACCTGTTGGTGTCTGATTGATAATGGCCGGTAAAAAACTTCCGGTGTGAAGCATTACGACAACCGGTCGCTCAGTCATTGTATCTCCAACGGGAGAATAAACGTCCATTTTCAAGTCAACAGCTGTTGGTGTTCCGGTAAGGACACTGACATTGTTTCCATAGGTAATATTGGATTGCACGGTTACATTGGTAAAGACCTCAGTCAAGTACCGCTGTCCGTTTGCATTGGCAAACACAAGAACGCTTGCCGATAGTAGTAGTAAATATTTTTTCATGGTTTCTGGTTAGAATTAAATGCAATTTAGAAATAAAACGGTGATTTTTATCAAAGTCTTCTGAGGAAAATAAAATTCATTCGACAAACCAAAAGGGCAAAGATCACAACCTTTGTAATTTAAAGCCAAATCGATTCAGCCTTACTTCTGCAGCTCAACCAGAACAGAAAAATACGCCAATCGACCTGTGCTTGGACCACCATAAACTGTAAAAGTGTTTTTATCGAGCAGATTGGATGCTCCTAATTTAAATGTCGATTTAATTGCGGGAATGCGTTTACTGATTTGCGCATCCAGAAATGCATATTGCGGTACGTATCCCGTAAATTGAGGTGATCCTTCATACTGGAAACCTTGAACCCAACGATAATTAATACTAAAACCGTAGTTTTTCAATCGGACCGAATTGAAAAGCATAACATCCAGGTCACGACCGGTAATTCCCAAATTGAATTTATTCAGCGGTGTATTGAAGGCAGGAATTAACGGATCGGTTGATTTTTTATCCAGTTTATTGTAACTGTAATTACCATAAAACGAAATGAATTTAGTGAAGTAATAATTTATTCCTCCGGCAAAGCCATAGGTGTAAACGATTTCTTCTGAGTTGGAAGCGATTCGGAAAATATTTTTAATGTTAAGGAGCGTGGTATTCGGAATAGGTGTTACTTGTGCTCCGACTTTATACCCAATGAAATTTGTATAACGACTTAAGTAAGCAACTACATCAACAAAAATGTCTTTTGCGAGAGTTCCTCTGTAACCTACTTCTACCGTTCGTACTCGCTCAGGCTCTATTTTTTTAATACTGAAATACTGGAGCGGTTCCTGATAAATTAAATTATTCAGCAATGACTCAATCGTGACGAGAGAATCATAGCCTGTCGTATTTCCAAGAAGGATTGCTCTTCCGACATTGTAATACAGGTATTGATCTGCCAACGTTGGATTACGAACTGCAGCAGAAAACGAAGCGCGTAAAATGTGGTTTGGCTTCAATGTATACACAGCCGATAATGCAGGAGAAATGATATAATCAAAATTCTGATTCTTGTCGAGGCGTGTCGTCAGATTAAAACGGAATTTATCAATGGCTTTTTCAAATCCTGTATAAAATCCGTACTCGTAATTTTTAATCACTCTGCCATTTGTGTCGGCAAAAATAGTTCCTTCTGAATTAGGACGATATAATCTTAGATTGGTTCCTACGATTATGTCGACAAAAGAAGGTGTGAATTTATATTCAGCTTGTCCATGATACAAAGCAGACTTATCAAAAAAACGTGAACCGCCTTCTTTAAATGATTTTTTAGAAATGATGCTTGCAAATGCTGTATCAAAATCATAGGTGCCGGGAGTGAGATTTGGTTTGTTGTAAGAATAATAACCAATACCATTTGCAAAATCTCTAGCCTGATTGTGATAGGTCACAAGTGAATCATAAAAATTATTCGTCAGGAATGGATTGATTGCTGCCAGATACTCTTCATATGTAGGATAACCGGATGGCTGAGGAAATCCGGGATAAGCCTGAATACGGTTTCTGTAGGTGACATTGTAAAATCGCGAATAATCTCTTGCCCAATCGGGATCGTTCTTTACTGCTTTTTGCAAAAGCAATGCTGTGAAAAATGCATCGTATGATTTCCCTGCATCTTCATTCGTAGCATACACACGAACAAAGAATTTGCCGGGCTTTGAAACTTCTAATCTGTTTTGAAAAAAAAGTACATCCTTTAAACTATAACGATTGTCGCCCTGATATACAGTTGTTCCTGTTCCGAAATTTGAAGCAAGAATAACATCTACGCTGTCTGTAATTTTATAATGAAAGGCTGCGCCAATTTTAATGTTTCGCGCATTGTAATCGACCAGGTCTTTTTCCCGGTAGCCGGTGCGATAAAACCGACCAACACCCGGATTGTTTCGCGGATCAAGACTTCTGTCCATCGATGTATTGTATTCATCACCATAACGATTCACTGCATCGTAACCACCCGGATTCGTTCTTCCGTCTTTCGATTGTGGCGTCGGATCAGAATTATTGGCTTCCCAGTCTTTCGCTTTCATGACAAAAAGATTCAGCTTATAACCAAACTTGTCTTTCCCGTCTTTGTTTTTAAAAACCTGAGCCCAACGAATGGCCAACTCCATTAAATTCCGTTCACCTACTTTTGCTGTTACTTCCAGACCCGGTTTTACAAACGGTGAACGCGAAGTCATACTGATTACACCATTGAAAGCATTTGGTCCGTAATACGCTGAGCTGGCTCCTGCAATGAGATCGACCTTTAACACATCCAATTCAGATGCACCAAGAAAATTTCCAAGTGAGAAGTTAAGTCCGGGCGACTGATTATCGACTCCATCAATCAACTGCAATGACCTCACTGGAGATGTACTGTTAAATCCACGAGTATTGATGATAGTAAATCCGAGCGATGCACTTGTCTGATCAACTCCTTTCATGGTAGCTAATGCTTCGTAGAAAGAAGTTTGCGCAGCTTCCTTAATGGCAATCCTATCCATCGACTCCACTGTCAACGGTGCTTGTTTTTGCTTTTCACTTATTCTGCTGCCGGTCACTTCCACTCCTTCGAGTTCAATTTGTTTTGCAACCATTTTAATCGTCAAGGATTTCTCCGGATTCTTAACCGTGATTTGCTGAGTGGAATACCCAACATAGGTTATAACAATCTGATACGGCGGCTGCCCGGTAAGTGGAAGTGTAAATTTTCCATCAATGTCGGTTGCAACTCCATTCTGCGTTTCTTTTTGTGTCACGACTGCTCCGATGACACTTTCCCCGGATGTATCATCCCTGATAACACCCGATAATTGTTGACTATAAATAAAATTTGTGCTGAAAAATAGAAGGCAAAAAAGAAGACTCTTCGTATAGAACTTCATGGATGGAAGGTGAGGAAGGTATTTAAATCGAAATATAGAAAAAAGTATTTAATGTTTTATACCTAATACTTAGATCCTAGTCTAGTCTTAGGTATTAAGAATAAAAAAAGGACGGACTGAAAAT